>NZ_JBFRYH010000019.1:0-32928 GCF_040984445.1 Streptococcus handemini | reverse complement strand
CCTTGCGTCAAAATATGACAGGGGCTAAACAACATAATCATTGGAAATTGTTGGCTATGAGACGAACTATTGAAACTCGATTTTCAGAACTTTGTGCTCTTTTTGATGTCGAACAGACATTAACTAGAAGCTTAACAGGATTGCAGTTGAGAATTGAACAAATTATACTTGCTTATAATTTGAGATACTTTGAGATTAACTAGCACCACGAGTATAGTGTATGTAACTTAAATAAAACTAAACTGCCCCTCCATTTTTGAAATGAGCAAGATTTTCTCGCCAAACGGCAGACATTTAATCTGAAACAACCATCATTTGTCCTAAAATAGCGAATAGTGTTTCTTGAGCTTCTTCCAAGGTAAAACTAGTCTCTAGCAACCAATAGTTGACAAATGCAGCAACCCCTCCCGAGAACACATGGATATAGGAGATGTGAGGCGGAGCAATAATCTCCTTGCAGCCTTGCAGATTCGCAGAAAGGAGCATCTCTTGAAAAGCAGCTGAAAAAATAGCTGGCTGACCGGTCAACAATTGATAGATCACAAAGCGATGATCTTCCACTGCCCGAAGAATATTATCCAAGAACAAGCGACGTTCAGCTGTCGAAATGCTGGCTAAATCTTTGGCAAGCGGCTTACAGGCCTCCTCAATCGATAGCAAAATCTCTTTTAGCATATTATCGTAAAGGTGTTCTTTGGTTTCATAATGCTGATAAAAGGCATTACGCGATACTTGGGCTACTGTACAAATCTCCTTCACAGAGATTTTAGCGATATCCTTCGTTTGGAGCAAATCCAAAAGGGCTTTTTGGAGAGCTAATTCCGTTTTTTGGAACCGTAAGTCTTGTTTCAATAGGACAGTCCTTTCTTTTGTGTCTGTTAAGTGACAAATTGGCAAAAATTGGCAATTGACTCTTTTAAATGACACGTGTACTATATAAATTATAACAGAAAGAAAGTGAGAAGACAAATGGCAAATCGTATTACTGAAATATTAGGCATTGAAAAGCCGATTATTCAAGGCCCTTTAGCTTGGCTAACAAACGGAGCCTACGCTGGTGCAGTGAGTGCGGCAGGCGGACTAGGTGTCCTAGGGATTAGTGCAGGACAAACTGTAGTAGCGACAACTGTGGAAGAAACCGTTGAAAATATGCGCCGCGAAATTCGCATTGCCCGTCAAATTACAAATAACCCCCTTGGACTAAATGTCGCGCCAAGCCATCCCTCAAAGGATATTTTCACACAACCTATGATGGATTTAATGGCAGAAGAAGATGTTGAAGTAGCGGTTATGGTGGGAGAATTTTCAGCCGAATGGAGCAAGAGATTTCATGATAAGGGGATTAAGGTTGTCTTTCGAGCGGCCACTCCGACAGTGGAAAATACGGAAGAAGCCATTCAAGGTGGCGCAGATATTATCGTTGCGACCGGTTTTGATGAAGGCGGAACGGTCCCTGAAAAGGCAATTGGCACATTTTCAATTGTTCCAATGATTGTGGATGCCGCAAAGGGGCGTGTTCTAGTAATGGCAGCCGGTGGTATTGCGGATGCACGAACTGCAAAAGCGGCCTTTGCTTTGGGAGCGGAGGGACTCTTTGTCGGAACTGCCTTTATGATGTCTGAAGAATCTATCCTAGCACAAAACATCAAAGAACAAGCCTTGGCTGCAAACGCTTCTGATCTCCTACTCTATCGTACAGTCCCAGCCTATTATCGTTCCTTACCAGGAGTCATTCCGAATAAACTGCTTGAAATGAGTCAAGCTGGTGCTAGTGAGGAAGAAATTTTTGAGGTGCAACGCGGCTATAATGGTATGCGTGATGGCATGTTATTTGGGGATTTGACCAAGGGATTTGCTTCCTTTGGACTCGGAATTTCCATGATTGATACAATTGAGCCTGTTGCTGTCATCATGGACAAGCTCATGTCTGGAATTGAGGAGTTGGTATAATATGGCAGTCAAAAAACAAATGGTACTCGGATTAGCTATGTTTGGTGCAGCTGGTTTGAATTTAAAATCATGGATGGACCCAGAAGCTAAATTAACAGAGTACCCAAACATTTCAGTTGATATCAATGCGGCTCAACTGGCAGAAAAAGGTAAATTCCAATTTATGTTCTTCGGGGATTTTCCGGGAATAAAAGCTAGTGATAATGGTGACATGCAGACCATGGGGATGGATCCCCTTATGATTGCTAGCATTATTAGCAGTCATACCAAGCATATTGGGTTAGGTGTAACTCGAGCAACTTCTTGGTCGAACCCTTACGAATTAGCTAGACAATTTAAAACCTTAGATGCTGTGAGTAAGGGACGTGCGGCTTGGAACGCTGTGACGGGTGCCAATGGAGTCAGTGCACAAGCTTACGGTGTAAATTTGACCTCCAGTTTTGACCGCTACGGCAAAGCCTACGAGTTTACGGAGGTGGTGCAACACCTTTGGTCAACTTGGGGTGAAGATGCTTTAAAACTGAACCATCAGACCAAGGAATTTGCGAATTACAGCCAAGTAAAAACGGTCAACCTTAAAGGGGAATATGTGCAGACCACAGGAACTCTGCCAATTCCACCTTCAAAACAAGGGCAACCAGTCATTATTCACTCTGGCGGCTCTGAAAATAGCATCGCCTACGCAGGTAAATATGCAGATGTCTTTGTTGGTGAATTGTATACCATAGAGCAAGGTCAGGCCATGCGTCAGGCTCTGCGAGAGGCTGCCGTTGCAAATGGCCGAAAGCCGGATGATATTAAATTTATTGCTGGTGTAATGCCTCTGATGGGAGCTAGTAAGAAAGAAGCTATTGAACGCCATGCAATCTTTATCGACGGTAAGACTCTTCTACAACGTATTGCTTATATCGGTCATATTTTGGGTGTGGAATTCACTCCAGCGGACATTGAGCAACCGATATCTCCAGATATTTTGGATGCTGTTCAGATTACTCCTTACAGTGATCCACGAATAGAGAATGTCATCCGTGTGGCGCATGAGGGTTGGAGCCTGCGTGAAGTGGTTTATCACTCAGTTATAGACTTTCACCCAGCTGCAGTTGGTACTCCGCAGGATATTGCTAACTATCTGACAGACTGGTTTGAGGCAGGAGCTGCAGATGGATTCTGGGTCATGCCAGATTCCTATGGTGTAGATTTGCCACGCTTTGTTGATGAGGTTGTCCCGATTCTCCAAGAACGAGGTCTCTTCCACAAAGACTACGAAGGTTCCACCTTACGCGAGCACCTCGACGTGCCTTATCAATATGGCATTCGAACAGAAGAATAGCAAAAAACAGAAGTCCATTTCAAAATGAACTTCTGTTTCTTCTTTTTTCAAAGCAAGGTATAGACCCAAAAAGGGCACTCTTTGCTGCGCAAAGTTCCTATCTCCAGATTAAAAAGGTCCCCCGGATCTTATTAAGAGGAGGCGTAAGCTCAAAAAGAGGAAAACTACCTGTCGGTAGTTCCTATCTCTCGATTGAAATAGTCCACTGGACTATTTCAACCCCATACACTTTCCAAGATGTTGGTTTGTTCGCGGCCTGGGCCGACTGAGAAGGTTGAGATGCGGACGCCGACGAGTTCGCTGACGCGGCGGACGTAGTTGCGTGCGTTCTCTGGTAGGTCTTCGAGGCTACGGACCTCTGTAATATCTTCAGACCAGCCTGGTAATTCTTCGTAGATTGGTTTGCAGCGTTTGAGTTCTTCAAGGCTTGCTGGGTAGTGATCAATGCGTTTGCCATCTAGGTCATAGGCTACACAGATTTTTACCGTTTCAAGTCCTGAAAGGACATCGATTGAGTTCAAGGAAAGATTTGTAATACCTGATACACGGCGGCTATGACGCATAACAACGGAGTCAAACCAGCCAACACGGCGTGGACGACCTGTCGTTGTCCCATACTCATGTCCCACTTCGCGAATACGATCGCCAATTTCATCAAACAATTCCGTTGGGAATGGGCCGTCACCGACACGGCTAGTATAGGCTTTACATACCCCAACTACCTTATCAATCTTGCTTGGACCAACACCTGAACCAATGGTTACACCACCTGCAACTGGATTTGAGGACGTAACAAATGGATAGGTTCCTTGGTCGATGTCAAGCATAACCCCTTGCGCTCCCTCAAAGAGAACCCGTTTGCCTTGGTCCAAAGCATCGTTTAAAATAACAGACGTGTCTGTCACATATTTCTTAATCTGTTGACCGTATTCGTAGTATTCTTCAAAGATTTCGTCAAAGGCAATCGCTGTGCTATCATACAATTTCTCAAACAAGCGATTTTTTTCTGCCAAGTTACGCTCCAAGCGCTCTCTGAAAATTTCGCAATCCAATAGGTCTGCAATACGGATTCCTACACGCGCAGCCTTGTCCATATAGGCAGGGCCGATTCCTTTAATGGTCGTTCCGATTTTATTGTCGCCTTTTGCTTCTTCTTGCAACTGATCGAGCTTGATATGGTAAGGTAAGATGACATGTGCACGGTCTGAGATTCGTAAATTATCTGTCGTTACTCCCTCTTCATGCAGGTAGTTCAATTCTTTCACCAAGGATTTTGGATTGACGACCATGCCATTTCCGATAACAGAGATTTTTTCTGGGAAGAAAATACCTGATGGAATCAAATGCAACTTGTATTTTTTACCGTCAATCACGATGGTATGACCTGCATTGTCACCCCCTTGGTAACGTGCAATTACTTCTGCATTGGCAGACAAGAAATCGGTTATTTTTCCTTTACCTTCGTCCCCCCACTGGGTCCCTACAACTACTACTGATGTCATATCTCTTATTTACAGCCGACCGAAGTCTGCTTCCTTTCTTCACGCAGGGCAGGATTCTCACCTGCTAGTTTCTCTTACAATTCATTATATCCGATTTTTACCGTTTTTTCAAGATAAGACTCTAGTATTGTACGTGAACTCTCCGAATACACCTTAAAAATTAGCACTATTTTTTGCAAAAACTGAACATTTACGATGGGTAAATGAATGTTGGACTTAAGTCTACTCTCTCATCCGAATTCGTAACAACAAATTAATACGTATACGTATTTTAACCGCCGAAAACAGTCTAATCACCTATACACCAGCAATACATAAAAAAGAATGAGCGAAAGATTTCAACCCGATAAATCTTTCACTCATTCTTTTTTCTTTCATTCTTTACTTCATCAACAAAATACTCAACAAAGCCAAAATCGCTGGGCCACCTTGTTTGAAGAGAATGGACTTATTGGAGCTTGCAGCTCCATAAAGGGCAGCTCCAATCACATAAAGGACAAAAATCGTAACGATTTCCAAGCTATGAGAAATGAAAATTCCGTAAAGGAGAAAAATCGCCAACAAGCCATTGTAAATACCTTGATTTTTAAACAGAACTGTCACAGAGGGACGAGCAAGCTCGTCCTTATCCATATTGAAAGTCTGACTGGTCTTGTCAGAGCTAGTAGCAATCGTCTCTAAGTAAAAAATATAAAGGTGCTCAAGAGCAACAAGGGGCGCTAAAATGGTAGTAATAAGGGACATCGTTTTTCCTTCTTTCTAATCTTTTTCAATAGCAATATTTTCTAAACCAACAACCAGCTTATCTAGCAAGGTTTGAAGGGTAATACTTTCCTTCTCAGAGAGAACCCCTTCCATTTGCTCTTTTACAGCTAAGTGATGACTGGGGGGGTCAGTGATGAGCTGTTCTTTAGCAAAATCCGTCAAATCAACCAAAATTTCACGCTGATTTTTCGGATTGCGGGTTCTGGTCACATAACCTTTTTCTTCTAAAATCTTAAAATGCCGCGTCAGAGCTGCTTGGTCGATTTTTAGAGCGTTCTGAACCTGAATCTGGTTACAGGGCGCCTCTTTTAATAAGACCTGCAATAGCTCATAGCGCGTCAAACTGATGCCCAAGCGTTTTTCAAATAACTGAGTCACCGCTTGATCCGTTACATGAAGCTGGTAAAGAATGTGATGGATGGCTGTCATGCTATTTCCTTTTTATAATTGATTTATCAACTGTTGACTAGTCAATTATAAACTGATGAAAAGAAAAAATCAAGCTATTTGCTTGAAATTTTCTGAAAAAGTTAGAGATTGTAAAAGATTTTTTCTCGAATATCCAAAAGTTTCTGTATTTCCTGATTGACGGGCGACGGATAGGCCTGAAAATTAATACTTTGAATTCCCGCATAGATCGCCACTTCCACATCTAGCTGACGGTCCCCAATGTAGTAGGTGCTAGCCTTGTCTAAATCATACTTCTCAACGAGATAATTGATAGCCGCTGGATGGGGCTTTCTCGCAAAACCATCTGCACTGGTCACAATTTCCGTAAAATACTGCGCAATCCCTAAATCTACTAAGATCTGATGGGCATTTGCTCCCTTGTGGGTATAGACAAAATTTTCAATGCCTTTCTCTTTTGCCCAGGCAAGCACTTCTTTTGCTCCTGCCATTAAGTGAATCTGCGCATTTTTCTCCTGCAAACTACTGCCACGGTAGATATTCAACTCATGGGCGTCTAAATCATTTTCCGCCGCTACCTTTTCTAGCAATTCCCACACAGAATGCTGTAAAATAAATCTCCGAATCGCTTCACGATTAAACTCCAGATCATAGTAGGCGTAGGTTTCCTCAATACCTGCCAAAATCGCATCATAAGAATCCAGCAAGGTCCCGTCTAAATCCCAAATAAAACTTATCATATCGTTCTCCTTCTTTTTTTATAAAGCAGTCCTAAAAATAGCCAGCGAAAGGCATTATCTAAAAGCGTTCCAGCCCAGATACCGGGTAAGCCAAGACCCAAGGTTACGCCAAGCAGGTAGCCAGCGCCAATTCGAATGCCCCACATGCCAATCGTTGTCGCATAAAAGGGGAGTTTTCCATTACCTAATCCCTGCCATACCGCCGTATAGATGACGGTCCCTGCTGTAAATGGCACGCCTAGAAGCGAGAAGAGAATAACCAAGAGACTAGCAGCGACTGCATCCTTATCTTGGGTATAAAGCTGCGTTAAAGGGGTACCAAAAGCATAGATCAGAAGAGCGAAGGGCAGCATGAAACCTAGGGTCAACCAATAGGTTTTCCTTGCTATCTGATCAATTTCTGCTCTATTTCCCTGCCCCAAGCTATGTGCTACCAAGAGAACGGTCGCTGTTGCCATTCCAAAAGCTGGCATATAATTGAACTGGGTGAGCACCTCGCCAATCGCATTGCCGGCTACGGCCTGTGTTCCAAAGCGTACGACAAGGACGATGATGACGACATCACCCGCCCGCATCATAAGGCGCTCTCCTGCGGCAGGTAAGGATAAACTCAGCAACTCCCTATCTAAACTCCAGCTAGGCTTGGCAAAGGAAATCGTGAGGGATTTCCACAGAACTGCAACACCCACTAGGCGAGCCAAAACAGTTCCTAGAGCGACGCCTACAATTCCCCAACCGAGGATAAAAATGAAAAAACTAGAGAAAAGGGCATTCAGGATATTGGTGAACAGGCTCACATACATAGGCAAACGAGGGTTGCCAGTCGTGCGCACCAAAGCACCAAGGCTGGTCATCAAACCCAAAAAGACAATCGTACCACCTACAATGGCTAGAAAGATTCCGCCTGCTTCTGCCACCGCTGTTTCCGTCCCTAGCAAACGCAGCATATCCTGCCTAAAAATCAGGGAAACCAAGCCCAGAACAAGACTTAATAGCAAGGTGGCTTTGAGCGCTTCTGTCGCATGATAGGCCTGTGACTTTTCATCACCAGCACCTATACTGCGTGCCAAAACACTTGAAATGGCTGCTCCTAAAGCGATAAAAATAGCCTGATAGATAGCAATAATGTTTCCCGCAACCGATACTCCTGAAATAGCGACTAATCCTAAACTAGCCACCAAGTAACTATCCACCATTCCCATGAGCATTTGTAAACCATTTTCCGCCATGGCTGGCAAGGCTATCTGCATGATTTTTTTGTATTCTACCATATCACAAAAAGGCAAAGAGCTTGCCCCTGCCTCCACTTTCTATTATTTTTTAAAGATTATTTCTAACTAGACTCCTAGGTGGCGCTCGACTTCTCTTTGCATATCAGCTGCTGCAACGACGGTCTTGTGGCGAACAGGGGCTGTTTCTAAACCATTTACTGCTGGTGGAAGAGCAACTCCTGATACATCTTGTAATGTTGCAAGAGCTTCAAAATCACTCAAGCCTGTTTCTCCCGTTACGGCTTCTACTGCAACGACTGGGAATTTATAAGGACTAGCTGTTGAAGCAATCACTGTCTTTCTGCTGTCTTGACTTGCTGCAACATATTTTTGGTATACGCTAGAGGCAACCGCTGTATGCGGATCTTCAATATAGTGAGAAGCCTCGTACACACGCTTGATTTCTTGGGCAGTTTCTTCTTCTGTCGCCCATTCTGCTGCAAAGAGATCCAATATTTCTGGATTTACTGGGTCTAATTGGTACTGACCCTCTCTTGATAAGGCTGTCATCAATTCAGCTGTCTTTGCCGCATCATTTCCTAACAGGTGGAAAATTAAGCGCTCCAAGTTTGACGAAACAAGGATATCCATAGACGGACTGGTCGTTACCTTAAAGGCACGTTTCTTATCATAGACCTTGGTCTTGAAGAAGTCGGTCAGGACATTGTTTTCATTTGATGCACAAATCAATTTCCCAACTGGCAATCCGATTTGTTTGGCATAAAAAGCCGCAAGGATATTCCCAAAATTTCCTGTTGGGACTGTGAAATTGACCTCCTGTCCTGCTACAATCTCACCTGCCTTGACCAATTGTGCATAGGCATAGACATAGTAGACAATCTGTGGCACAAGACGACCAATATTCATTGAGTTAGCAGATGAAAATTGCATCTTCTGTTCTGCTAATTTAGCACGCAAGGTTTCATCGTTAAACATTTCTTTGACATTGGTCTGCGCATCATCAAAGTTTCCGTCAATAGCAACCACATGGGTATTGTTGCCTGTTTGAGTAGTCATTTGCAGCTCTTGGACTTTGCTGACACCATCTTTAGGATAAAAGACAATGATTTCTGTCCCTGGAACATCCGCAAAACCAGCCATAGCAGCCTTTCCAGTGTCGCCAGAAGTTGCTGTTAGAATGACGATTTTATTTTCCAAACCATGCTTTTTAGCTGCCGTTGTCATCAAGTAAGGTAGGATTGATAAGGCCATATCCTTAAAGGCAATGGTTGAGCCGTGGAATAATTCAAGATTATATTGTTCATCTAGCTTCACCAATGGTGCAATGCGCTGATCATCAAACTTGCTATCATAAGCATTGGTAATACAGTAATCTAGCTCATCTTCCGTAAAATCATCCAGAAATGCTCCTAAAATGACTTTTGCGACATCTTGATAAGACTGATTCTTCAAGTGGTTAAAATCCAAACTGACCTGCGGATAAGTGATAGGCGTAAAGAGCCCTCCATCTGTTGCCAATCCTTGCAAAATCGCCTGACTAGCGGTTACGGTATTCTTGCTATCACGTGTTGATTGATATACTAGTGTCATGCTGCATCCTCAAAATCTTTTTCTCTATTTTATCACAATTTGTCAGAAAATTGAAAGAATCTAAGAAAAAACCAGATGAAAATCCGGTTTTCTTCTCAATCATATGACAGTTCAAAGAGAGGAACGACCTAGAACGATCTTTCCTATCACTCTTTTTCGAGGGACAGAAGGCGACCAATTTAAGCCAAAAATCACATTACATAGCCAAATAAAGAAGGCAAATACAAGCAGAGGAATCACGCAAGTGGTCACAACTAATACCGCTACTGCGTCCACCATATTTCCAAAAGCGGTCTCAAATTTCTCGAGTAATCCTTTTGCTGACCCTGTCACCCTTTCCCAAATAGAGGTCTCACTTTGTTCCTTGGTTGTTTCGGATACTTGCTGAGCGGCTTCAATGGTCTTTGCAATGGAACTATCATAGGTTGACTCAATCTTATTCGACACAAAGACACTTGTCGGAATAATAAATAGTATAACAGCTGAAAAAAGTGAGAGACGAGTTGCCAACTGCTTGACCTTCTTGTTTTTCAAGTAGACATTTCCAGCAAAAAGGACAAGAGCTGTCGGAACGAGCCATTTAAAGACCACCAGACCTGTAATCGACAAAAGATATTTTTGTAACCAGATACCAGCATACACCACTAGTAAATAATCTGCCAAATCAGCTATATTTTCTGCTAAAGGACCGCCAACATCTCCTGGGATTAAGGTAATAGCTGTGGAAGTTGTTCCCGTCAAGGCGGTTAGGGTCAAAACCGTTTCTTTTTTCTCATCTAAAGCAAGAATCGACTGGGCATTCATTTTTAAAACCAACTGAGAATCTGCTACAACAAAAAAGGACACGACTGCAAGAAAAAGGAACACGCCAATCAACACTTCTTTCTGGTGTCTCCCAATCCAGTTTACCATGCTATTTTCTCCTTCATAAATTCCACTGATAGAAAGAACAACTCCGCTATCAGAATCTGATAAATCAGTCCTAGTATATCATGCGTCTACCAAGTAAAAAAGCTACTACACAAGAGATTGAAGCAACTCAAAAACGGCACCCATATCTTGACAAAGAAAATCAGCCTGTGATTGGTCAATTGGCATTCTTTTTTCTTGATAGGCGATCACCCTTACACCTGCTGCCTTAGCAGCTGCAATACCATAAGCAGAATCTTCAATTGCGATTGCATGTTGGGCATCTACTCCTAATTTTGTTAAGGTCGCCAAATAAATGGCTGGATTGGGCTTGCTTTCTGTAAAGGCTTCACCACTGACCAAGGTATCAAAATAAGGCAAGATCCCACACGCTCCTAAAACTTCTTCGATGTGATCCTTACGTGAGGAGGAAGCCACAGCTAATTTTATGCCGTTTTGCTTTGCAAAATCAAGGATTGGCACAATATCTCCTCGAAACAAGGTAGGATAGTGCACTTCTTGATACCGCTCTTTGGCATATTCCTCTAACTGCTCACTAATCTCCGTTAGAGAAAGACTACTGCCGGTCAAGGCCTTTATCGCCTGTGCTAAATGAGCATAGGAGCGTCCAACTAAGACTGGAAACTCCTGTTCCTCTTCAATCGTCATTTCTTTACTGATACTGCGCACAAAATCCTTTTGAACTTGAAAATCCAGATACTCTGTATCAACAATCACTCCGTCCATATCAAATATAATTGCTTCTATCATGCCGTCCCTCTTTTTTGCAATCGTTTTCTTTTTATTATAACATAAAAAAATGAGAGTAGAAGTGCTCTACATCTCATTTTCGTCTACTTCTTCCTTTACTTGTAAGGCTGAAAGCGTATTGGTGAATAATTTATTCCGAGCATCTCGGTCTAAATCAATATAATAGGCATAAAAAATATCAATCACAACTAGAACAGGAAACTGAGGTGAGATGATATTGCCTTGAGCAAGGTTTTTCTTAATGGCAACCAATACCAATTCATCACAGCTATCCCGCAATTCTTGTCGATTCTTTGAAGTCAATAAGACTGTGCTAGCCCCTACTTCTCGCGCATCTCGAACAGCATTGATAATATTCGTTGATTCACCTGAAACAGATATGCCAATAACCAGACATTCATCATTTAAGGTAACACGGTTCATCCGAATCATGTGATCGTCTGTAACTGCCTTACAGGCCATTCCTAGCCGCATGAAACGGAATTCAATTTCACGTGCGACCAGTCCTGAACTTCCTTGTCCATAGATGTAGACACGCTTCGCATTGTTTAGCAGATGCCCTACCCGCACAAACTGCTCTTCATCAATGAGGGAATAGGTCTTATTCAGTAACTCGCCATAGTCAGACAAGACATGTCTCGTCAGATCGCGATTGACATGGGCAGGCTCTGTTGTCAGATTGACTTCCTGAAACGCATAGACAAATTGTCGATAGCCTGAAAACCCACATTTTTGAGCAAAGCGCGTCAATGAGGGCAAGGAAACATATAACTTTTCAGAAACAATTTTTGCGGATAGCTGATCATCTTCCGCAGCTTCTGAGAGAAAATAGTCCGCAATTTTTCGTTCGATATGAGTGAAATCGCTATAAACCGCTTCAATCATCGGAATCACATTTTTCTCTAATGATACCATGTCCCTTTCTCCTCATTCTATCTTTATGAGCGACTAGCCTGTTGTTGTTTAAAATGATAGTAAGCTCCAAACATACCTGCTGTATTTTGATGTTGGGCAAAAACAATCTTGGTTTTTTCGGCGATACTGGATACAAGATTGGCTTTCACAGCCGCTTCGATTTTGGGTTTTAAAATCGCTTCTTGCCCCATAATGCCACCGCCTAAAATCACCACTTCTGGATTAGCCACATAGCAGATATTCGCAATCCCTTTTGCCAAATAGTGCACCATACGGTCCACCCCCTGCACGCAGATTGGATTGCCTTTTTGAATTTCTTGGAAAATTCGCCGTCCATTCCAGTCTTTGACATCGTCACCATGGGCTTCTGCCACATAGCGAACCAAAGCAGTCGTTGATGCCAAACCTTGGAAGGCTCCATCTGGTAAGTGGAGATAGCCCACTTCACAGGCTGAATTGCTAAAACCGTGGAAAACGTGGGAGTCAATCAAGAGACAACCCCCGATACCTGTACCGACTGTCAAGCAAACAGCTACCTTTGCCCCTTTTCCACTTCCTGAGACAACCTCGGCAAGACCTGCGCAATTGACATCATTTTCAATCTCGCATGGAATGCCAAACTGAGCTTCTAAATCTTTTTTAAACTGCGTACCAGCATAGTTTGGAATTTGCGGTCCAGCGTAGAAAATCTCTCCCTTATCTGGGTCAACCATCCCCGCTGAGGAAATGCAAATGCCAGACAAACTAACTTCTTCCAAATAAGTCGAGACAATCGTCGCCACCTTTTTCAAAATCGCTGGGCCGCCTTTATGAGCCTCTGTCGGCATTTCTTGGCTGACCAACAAATGAGCTTCCTCATCAATCAAACCGTACTTGATACTAGTCCCACCAATATCAATGGCAACATATTTTTTCATGTGTCACCTCTTCCCCTCTTCATCTAGTAAAACGAGCCTAGTGTAACAAACACCGTAGTTGAACAGACGCTCTTCACGTTCGCCCCATTCAACTATACAGGAGAGACACCAACATAGCGTTTGTTGACATCACAATTTTGATTACACGCCCAAGAAACGTTCCTTGGTTTCACGAATCAAGCGAGCAGCGGCTTCGACAACTGCTTTATCAGACTCACAAACCGGTGTCAGAGGCGCACGCACGCTTCCTAGATTCAAACCTTCATTGATGCGCAATACTTCTTTGATAACCGCATACATATTTCCACGTGCAGCCACTAAATTCTTGATAATATCGTTAATGGCAAATTGCAATTCTTTAGCTGTTTCCAAATCCTTGTCTGCAATCAATTGGTTGAGTTTCAAGAAGAGTTCTGGCATGGCACCATAAGTTCCTCCAATACCAGCAGCAGCCCCCATGAGACGGCCACCTAGGAATTGTTCATCTGGACCATTAAAGACGATGTGGTCATCCCCACCAAGACTAGCAAAGGTTTGGATATCCTGAACTGGCATAGAAGAATTTTTCACCCCAATAACCCGCTCATTTTTGAGCATTTCTTTGTAAAGACTAGGAGTAAGAGCCACACCTGCCAACTGAGGAATATTGTAAATCACAAAATCCGTATTTGGAGCTGCCGCACTCATGTCATTCCAGTATTGGGCAACAGAGTATTCTGGCAAGCGGAAATAAATCGGTGGAATTGCCGCAATTGCATCCACTCCAAGGCTTTCTGCATGACGTGCCAATTCGACGCTATCTTTTGTATTATTACAAGCAACATGGGCAATAATGGTTAATTTCCCTTTGGCAACAGCCATGACTTCTTCTAACACAACTTTACGGTCTGCGACACTTTGGTAAATACATTCACCAGAAGAGCCATTGACATACAAGCCTTGCACCCCTTTTTCGATAAAATATTCTGCTAGGCTACGAACGCCTTCTCGACTAATATCCCCATTTTCATCATAACAGGCATAAAATGCGGGGATAATTCCATGGTATTTTTCTAAATTTTTCATTTGTTTTCTCCACTGTAAAGAAAAAGTATATTCTTTCCTTATCTTTCTATTACGTAAAAGTCCAACCCAAGAGGGTCTTGTCTGGTTTATGAGAACCTCGTCTGACCTATCTTGCGAAGGAATTTTTTTATCTAATTGGTATGGCAACTCCCTTATTGAGGTGAATTGTCATATTTTCTAAAAATCGGCTCAAGAATTCCAAGTTGTAGATAACCTAAACTTGAAAATCCTGCCAATAAGAAGAACATGCTACCAAAGACAATGGTCCAGCTTGACCCTATCAGCAAAAAGGCAAGCAAGGCAGCAAAGCCCAGCATCGCAAAGGTCCACAAGAAATGCAGACCTGCTAGCACAAAGGCAGTTTGTAAAAGTTCTTGCAGGCTTTGTTCAAAGCGCGCAGCCAAAGGATAGGCATAGAGCATGACCATGCTCATTAGGAAGAAAAGGCCAAATGCTAGCATTTTCATCCCTTGAAATACCATCGCTGTCTGACCTCGAAAAAGTAGGAGATTCATCAAGCAAATGATACTGACCAAAATCTCAATCCCACCTAAAGCCAGCCCATACTTCCATTCTGCCTTAAATGTATGGATATAAAGCCGAATGACTCGTACACCTCGGCCATCACGCACTTCTTGTAACGTTCGATACAAGCTAATTTTAGCAATTCCAATCGTTACAATTGGTAAACAAGAAATCAGAAACAAGAGATTGAGCGTGACCAAATCCAAGATTTTTTCACAGACCCTCATCAGCCAATTATCGGTATTAAAAATAGATGATAGTAACTGCGTACTCCTATTTCTCATTTCTCGTCTCCCTCTTTTAGTCAATAAGAACCTTCACTACGCATTTCTTGACCCGCTCACCTGCCCGATCATACAGATTAGGCTGGTGCGGTTCATTCGGTAGGAAAATGGCAATATTCTCTTCTGTCAGATGAAGCGGAGTTGCTAAATTACAACGAAGAAAGCCAATATCGCTCTCTTCTGCATAGTCCTTGGCAACTTCTTTCACCTGCTGGCCGTAATGCATCAATTCCTGGCCTTCTAGCAAAAAGTGGAAATCTGCAAAACGTTCATGGTATTCAAAACAATCATCTGGCTCTTGATTAAGGTGATTATCCTGTATAAAGAAGAACACCTTGTCTTCATTGATGGCATATTGCCCTAAAGCAAAACTCGCCATATCATGTGTTAACAAATAATCAATCGCTTGATCCAGATGAGGATGTAGGCCACGGTAACGACCTATATGTTGTAATTGATCAAAAATCATACGATTTCCTCATTTTCTACTATACATTGAAATAAATTGGGACTGTTGAAAAAATGGCTCGTTTCTATTGCTAGCCTAGGTTGTTAAACTCCACCGAGCAAATAGTAAAAACGCTGCTTTTCAACACCTACCGATTGAAACAAGCCACTGGGCTAAGCCGAACATAAACCTCCGGTTTGACTATTTCCAATTTGAAACAGGATCCACGGACTGAGCGGAAAGCAAAACTGCGTTTTGCCACATCCACCGATTGAAATAGTTCACTGGACTAAGCTGAACACAAAGCTTCGCTTTGCCTATTTCCAACCTAAAATAGTCCGCAGGACTAAGCCGAACACAAACCTTCGGTTTACCTATTTCCAACCTAAAATAGTCCACTGGACTATTTTAGCCTTTTACAGCTCCCATGGTGATTCCTTGTGTGAATGATTTTTGGAACATGAGGAAGACGGCTACGATTGGGACGGCTGCCATGGCTGCTCCGGCCATGATGAGTCCGTAGTCAGTTGCCATTTCGGCTTGCATGGTCGCAACCCCTAGTGAGATGGTCAAGTTTTGACGTGATGTCAACATAACCAACTGCATAAAGTAGTCATTCCAAGAATTGATAAAGGTAAAAATCGCAAGGGCTGCAAACCCTGGTTTGACAATTGGAAAAGCAACATTCCAGAAAGTTCGAACTTCGCCACAACCGTCAATCTTGGCTGATTCCAATAACTCGGTTGGAATGTTTTCACTGAATTGTTTCATGAGGAAGACCCCAAACGGCCAACCAATCAACGGTAAAATAACTGCAGCTAGTGTGTCATGAATTCCCAAGAAATTGACAATCCGTACAAGTGGTACCAAGACAACTTGCTTCGGAAGGGCCATAGCGGCAATGAAAATCGCAAAGAGAATGCGTTGGCCATAGAAGCGTTTCTTGGCAAGAACATAACCTGCTAGAGAAGACGTCACACACACTAAGAGCATGGTTGCTAACGAAATAAAGACACTATTCCACATCCATTGAAGGGCGGGATTTTGCACCATCAAGCGTTCAAAGTTTTCCATGGTCGGCATTTTTGGCCACCACTGAGGCGGAATCACAATCGTATCGGGTTGAGATTTAAAGGCTCCTGTCAAAATCCAGTAAAATGGGAAAATAAAGAGCACTGTCAACAAAAGCAAAATGATTGTTGAAATCACTGTAAATGGAGTTAATTTTTTCTTTTTCATACAAACCTCCTAGTATTCCACATCATTTCCAAGAATCTTGAATTGGGCAAAGCTGATAAGGGCAATCATGACCGCAAGGAAGACACCCATGGTATTTGCATAGCCATATTCAGAGAGCTTGAAGGCTTTTTCGTATAGGTAGTACATCAAGGTACTGGTTGAGTAGTTCGGTCCTCCAGATGTCAAGAGCTGAATAAGCGCAAAACATTGGAAAGAGTTAATGGTGGTAATAATCGCAATATAGAGTGTTGTTGGCAACAAACTTGGCCATTTGATTTTCCAAAATACTTGCAATTCTGTCGCACCATCTACACGTGCCGCTTCGACAAGAGAATTGTCAATATTTCCCATAGCAGCGATATAAAGAATAATCGGCTGCCCAACAGATGTCGTCAAGAGAATCACAATGATAGCAAGAAGAGCCCAATGTTTATCTCCGAGCCAGCTGATATTTTGCTCAATAAAGTGACCAGATTTAAGGACAAAGTTCAAAATTCCTGATAGCGGGTCATAAATCCATTTCCAAACAACCGTTACGGCAACACTCCCTGTAACAACTGGTAGGAAGAAGACAAAACGGTAGAAGGAACGCGCAATCGCATTCTGACTATATGTCTGAGACGCTACAAATAAAGAGAAAAAGACAACAACTGGTACAGAACCAATCACGATAATCACTGTATTGATCAAGGATTTAATAAATACAGGATCTTGGAACATCCGTTTATAATTCTCCAAGCCAACGAATTGAAAAGCCGTCATCGAATAATCAAAGAAACTAGTGATAAATCCCATGATCATCGGAGCTAATACAAATATGGCAAAGAAGACTAAGACCGGTGCTAGAAATGCATAGGAAACTATCGTTTCTCTCATTCTTATTTTATTAACTTTCACATTAAACACCTCTCCTTATGTAAGATATGAGAAGGCATAAAAACCGATATTCATGGTATTTCCGCCTCACTTTGATAAAAATAATCCCCCTTTTTCATTCAAGGAAAATGGACGAGAAAAGGGGGAAGATTATACATTGCTTAGGAGGAGCAAGCGCTCGTTAACAGTAGCAGCTACCCCATCTCTTAACATTATCTCGATAGGCGTATGCCTTATCTAGTTGATTATTTCATTGCTTTTTGAATAGTTTCATTTGCTTTTTCAGTAAATGTCTTCAAAGCAGCATCAGCTTTCTCATCTCCATTTGATACAGCTTGCAACATTGGGAACCAAAGTGTTCTCATTTCAGCGAAGCCATCAATTGTGTTGTAGTATGGTGAGTAGTATTGAGTCCAAGAACTTAGAGTTTCCATGCGTTTGTCATCATACAATTTACCAAATGAAGTACGGACTGGGAATGCTCCTGTACGTTTCACGTCTTTTGGTCCCCATTCTTTATCGTCTGCGATAAATTGGATGAATTTCTTAGATGCTTCAATTTTTTTGTCATCTTTGTTGTTGAAGACACAGAATCCGTTGATCAAGTATTCCAAAGCAGGTTTACCGCTATCTGATGGGAATGGTACTTCAACGACTTCGACCTTACTTGCTTCCAAGAGTTTACCTTGGATACCGTTTTGTGATGGCGCCCAAAGAATCGTATAAGAAGTTTGTCCGTTTGCAAAGTTTTGGATATCTGCTCCACCGTCAAATTGAGAACCGTTTGAAAGAAGTCCATCTTTAATCCAGCTAGAAGCCATTTCAAGACCTTTTACAAATTTTGGATCATCTGTTGTATATTTGCTGACAGCTTCGTCTGTTACTGAGCCACCATAAAGGTTAGCGATAAAGGCACGAGTTCCTTGGTCGCCCCCTTGGCCATTCGCAAAGAGTGAGCCCGGTGTATAGCCTTTGTCTTTCAATGCTTTCAATACTTTTTCAAAGTCGGCAGTTGTCCAACCTTCTTTTACAAGGTCAAGAACCCCAGCATCTTCAAGCATTTTCTTGTTCATTGCCATGTAGAATGGAGCAGAACTGATTGGGTACATGTAGGCTTTATCGCCTGCCTTGCTGGCATTGATGATATTGTCATTAGCAACATCTTTTACATACTCATCTGTAAAGAGGTCATTCAAGTCAGCCAATTTACCGTTTTTACCATATTGGATAATCCGTCCTGGTGCATCAAAGAGTACATCCGGTGCTGTTCCTGCTTCGATTGCTGTGACAATCTTTTCTGGACCAGACTTGAAGTCAATTGTTTCTAATTTTACTTTCACATCTGGATTTGCTTTTTCAAACGCTTCAATGATTGATTTTTCGTATGTTCCAACAGCATCGCTTGCATTTTCTTGCGTAAATACTGGGAAAGCCCACCAAGTAATTTCTGTTTTACCTGAACTATCAGACATATCTTTCTTCTCAGCACTTCCACCAGAATTGCCACATGCTGCTAATGACAAAACAGAAGCTCCTGCTAACAATGAACAAACTATTTTTTTGAATTTCATTCTTCTTCTCCTTTTTATTGGGTCCTGTTACGGACAAGTGATACGCCGACTACCTCTTTTGTTGTTCTCCCTATACCGTCAACTCCCTTTTTTATTTTTTTCATCGTAGTTCATGGATATCTAAGCGTTGTTAGCTAATCCATAACTTTCCTAACTTATTTTGAGGAATCCACCGCTGCGACAAAGCGTTTGGTGATTTCCTTTGGACGCGTAATCGCGCCACCAACGACAATACCTCTCACCCCGAAGTCATGAATCGTTTTTGCTTCTTCTGGGTAATAAATTTTGCCTTCTGCTATGACATCTACTCCTGCATCGCAGAGCTTCTGAATCAATTCAAGATCTGGCCCATCCTCTTGTCGACTATAAGCAGTATAGCCTGATAAGGTTGTTCCAACAAAATCCACACCAGCTTCAACAGCAGCCAAGCCTTCTTCATAAGTACTAATATCTGCCATCAATAATTGATCTGGATATTTTTCTTTGACCTGTCTGACAAATTCTGCCACACTCAAGCCATCGTAACGTTCCCGTTTCGTACAGTCAAGTGCAATCACCGCAATCCCAAGAACTGCCAACTCATCAACTTCTTTCATCGTAGCTGTGATAAAAGGTTCTTGCGGCGGATAGTCTCGCTTGATAATACCAATAATCGGCAAATCCGTCACCTGCTGAATCTGCTCAATATCACGCACGCTGTTGGCACGAATACCAACAGCACCTCCTTCTTCTGCTGCTTTCGCAAGCAGAGGCATGACTCCCCCTTCTTCTGTATATAGAGGCTCGTGCGGAAGAGCTTGGCAAGAAACAATGATACCGTCTTTTATCTGGGCTATCAGTTCATCTTTTGATAGTGTTGCCATATCTTCCTCCTTTTCTTTATTATTTTGAAGCGCTTTCTTTTTTCCGGTAAAAACAAGGCTAGTTCAGCCTCATTTGTCCCAAAAGAACACTCTTATTTAAATTCCGTAAACAATGACTTACTGTCAAAATATGTACCACAGAGCCAATTAAACACCTTATTGTTTGTATAAACAAACATTCCTTCGTGGGCATATTCTGGCATGAGGTGGTATTCTTTTTCACATTCCAAACGGTTATACATGGCAAATTGGGTGATCGGGTAGCAGACATCATCATCAAGTCCTGTAATCATCTTGACAGATCCTTTAATGCGATGCGCTAAATTTTTCACATCAATATAGCTCAATGTCGTAAACACTTCTTCTTCTGTTTCATGGAATGGATCATGGAATTTGAAATAGCGGAAGAGCTCATCATAAGCCTCGCTAGTATTCCCAATCTCCAAGACCCGTCTGAAATCACAGAGGAAAGGATAAATTGCAACCGTATTGGTAATCCGTGGATTAAGGGCTGCCGCAACAAGTGCCAAAGCACCACCTTGTGAGCCACCGTAGCTTGAGAGACGTGTCTCATCCACACGTTCGAAACCAGCCACCAACTCTACCAAACTATAAATATCCAAATACACATCTTTGTAGAAAAGATGTTCTGGTCCATCCACTACACCACGGATAATCTGACCTTTGACTGTATTTCCTCGAACATTTCGAGGTCCATCAAGAGAGTAACCAGACTGACCACGCACATCCATCGAAACGATACCATAGCCTGCTGTCGTATAAGACAACATATCGGCCCAGTCAAGTCCTCGTCCCATATAGCCATGGAAATGGAAAATTACAGGAGATTTTTCGGCACCTTTTGGCAAAACCATACGAGCGTAAATTTTACCACCATTGGTTCCATCAAATTGAATCTCATAACAATCTACTGCTGGATGACCGAACTCTTTTTCAATCAGCCGATAGTCCACAGGAAGTCTCAGAGCAGCAATCGCACGATCCCAAAATTCATCAAAATCTGCTGGTACTTCATCACGACCACGATAGGTCCTCATCTCTTCCATTATTAGGGGATCTCTCATTTTTTAATCCCTTTCTACATTTTATGTAAGCCTTTACATTTAGTATACCACTTCTTTAAATATTTTCAATATATTTGAACAAAAAAGAAAGTACTTCCGAAAACACGTTTTAAAAACCTATTTTTTACCAAACAAGCACTCGACCTGAAACTACTTTCTGCCCAGAGAAAAATAAGAGAGCGAAACCATCTCTGCTCACTCTCCTATTTATTTTATTGGGGAATCCTTAATAATTATTTGAGACGACCTGGGCGTTCTTTATAGCCATAGTAGGCATCTTCCATGATTTCTTGCATATGATCAACCATTGGCAAACGTGGGTTTGCTGGTGAACATTGGTCTTCGTAGGCAAGGAAGGCCAAATCACGCGCTGATTCTTTCCATTCTTTTTCATCGATACCTTGATCTTTGAAGTTCATCTTGATTCCAACACGTTCACCAAGTTCATACACAGCTTTGGCATAAGAAGCTACCCCTTCTTCAGGCGTTGAAGCTGGAAGGCCAAGCATTTTTGCAATGTCTTGATATTTTTCATCTGCACGGTAGTAATTGTACTTCGGCCATGTCGCAGTCTTGGCTGGACGGGTACCATTGTACCGAATTACATACGGCAAGAGAATGGCATTCGTACGCCCGTGGATAGTATGGAATTTACCACCAATCTTATGAGCCATAGAGTGGGAAATTCCTAAGAAAGCATTGGCAAAAGCCATACCTGCAATAGTAGATGCGTTGTGCATCTTCTCACGAGATTCAAAATCAGCATTCTTCACAGAACTTTCAAGGTTTTCAAAGACAAGTTTTATCGCTTGCAGCGCCAAGCCATCTGTATAGTCATTGGCCATTTGGGATACATAGGCTTCTGTCGCGTGGGTCAAGACGTCCATACCTGTATCTGCTGCAATAAAACCTGGAACTGTCATGACAAGCGCTGGGTCTACAATGGCTACGGTTGGTGTCAATGAATAGTCTGCAATTGGGTACTTACGGTTGTTCGCCTTATCAGAAATAACCGCAAATGGTGTGACTTCCGAACCTGTACCAGAGGTCGTTGGAATGGCGACAAACTTGGTTTTCTTACCTAATTCTGGGAATTTGAAGGCGCGTTTGCGAATATCCATGAATTTTTGAACCAAGTCATGGAAGTCAACTGTCGGTTGCTCGTAGAAGAGCCACATAACCTTGGCAGCGTCCATTGGAGAACCTCCCCCAAGGGCGATAATGGTATCTGGTTTAAAGCTACGCATCAACTCTGTACCCTTGTAAACCGTTGTAATATCTGGATCTGGCTCTACTTCCGCAAAGATTTGGTACACCACTTTATTGCGACGAAGTTCAAGTTGCTCGAGAATTCTGTCCAAGAATCCAAGCTCAACCATGGCATGGTCTGTGACAATCATCACCCGTTCTACATCGCGACATTTTTGAAGGTATTGAATAGAATCGCGCTCGAAGTATGTTTTTGAAGGAACTTTAAACCATTGCATATTATTTCTACGTCTTCCTACTTTTTTGATGTTCAAGAGATTAACAGCACTTACGTTGTCACCGACTGAGTTGCGTCCGTAAGAACCACAACCAAGTGTCAAGGATGGCAAGAAGGCATTGTAAACATCCCCGATTCCACCAAAGGTAGATGGAGAATTGCAGATGACACGAATGGCACGTACCGCTTTTCCAAATTCTTTGGTCAATTCTTCGTCTGCTGTGTGGATTGCTGCAGAGTGACCAAGCCCATGGAATTCCACCATTTGGCGCGCTTTATTGATTCCGTCTTCGCGAGATTCTGATTTCAAAACAGCAATGACTGGAGATAATTTTTCGCGTGTTAGCGGTTCTTTTTCTCCAACTTCTTTACACTCTGCTGCGAGGATATTGGTTCCTTCTGGTACGCTAAATCCTGCTTGCTCGGCAATCCAAACAGCTGATTTTCCGACGATGGCTGCATTCAATTTTGCCTCACCACAGTTTTTACTATTAGCTTTTGCACCGAAACAGAATTCTTCTAGCAAGGCTTTTTCTTTTTTATTCACAAAGTAAGTATGGTACGATTTGAATTCTGCGATAAATTCATCGTAGATTTCCTTGTCAATAATCACTGCTTGTTCAGAAGCACAGACCATTCCATTGTCAAAGGATTTAGACATAACAATGTCATGAGCTGCCTGGCGAATATTAGCAGATTTTTCCACATAAGCAGGAACGTTACCTGCACCTACACCAAGGGCTGGTTTTCCACATGAATAAGCTGCACGCACCATAGCATTCCCACCTGTTGCAAGGATCGTTGCAATGCCATCATGGTTCATCAACTCGGATGTTGCTTCCATAGACGGTTTTGTAATCCATTGGATACAGTTTTCAGGAGCACCCGCTGCAATAGCTGCATCACGGACGACTTGAGCTGCATGTGCTGAAGATTCTTGCGCAGACGGGTGAAAGGCGAAGACGATTGGATTACGGGTTTTCAGAGCAATCAATGATTTAAAGATAGCTGTTGAAGTTGGATTCGTTGTTGGTGTAATCCCACAAACCACCCCCACTGGCTCTGCAATCAAGGTTAATCCATTGACATCATCTTCTTCAATAATCCCAACTGTTTTCGTATGACGCATGTTATTCACAACATGCTCACAGGCAAACAAGTTTTTGGTTGCCTTGTCTTCAAAAACACCACGACCTGTCTCTTCAAAAGCATGAAGAGCTAAGGCACCATGTTGATCAAGAGCTGCTACTGATGCTTTTGCAACAATGTAATCTACCTGCTCTTGGTTCAACTGGCGAAACTCCTCAAGGGCCACCAACCCTTTTTGCACAAGACCGTCAACATGCGCACGAGCTTCTACTAATTTTTCCTCTGGTGATACTGCTTTCTCAGCCATCTATGATTCCTCCAAAATATTTTCTGTTAACTTTTGTTTGTTAACTTTTTCACAAGTATATTCTACATCATTTTTTGTCCCTTGTAAAGAGTTTGTTAAAAATTTCACAAATTATTTTTCCTTATCTTGTGATATTTTTTCAAAAATCCTGTAGCCGAACGGATTGCCGTCTTGAGATTGTGAATGTTTTTTCAAACTTTTTTTGTTTCACAAATGAAAAATCAGGAAATGATTGCTGAATTTTCCTGGTTTTCATTCTTGATTTACTGATTTTTATCATGAAATTTTATCTATCAACTATTTTCGTACAAAGTGATTTGTTGCTATTTCTATCCACTGGGCATCTGACTCTAGCTCAAAATCCTGAATCTGGTTTGATATCTGCTGTAATTGTTTTCTAGCTTCGCTAGAAGATAGGGGGAGATTTGCCGATAATAAATACTGTGTATACGGGTGCTGAGGATTGGTAAATAATTGTTCCGCAGGAGCCAGTTCGACCAAGGTTCCCTTATAAAGAACAGCAATACGCTGGGCAAAATACCGAACAACGTTTAAGTCATGCGAGATAAAGAGATAGGATAGATGAAATTCTTCCTGCAATTCGGATAACAGTTGCAGAATCTGCGCTTGGATCGAGACATCCAGAGCTGATGTTGGTTCATCACAGACAACAAATTGGGGCCGACTGACCACCGCTCGCGCAATTCCAATTCGCTGACGCTGACCGCCGCTAAAGGATTTTGGCCGCTTATGAACGGCCTCACCGGTAATTCCAACCCGCTCTAGGATCGCACGTGCTAGGCTATCCGCCTCCTTCTTCGGAAGTTTATACAGCGGCTCCTTCACCAATTCTAAAGCAGATAAGTAGGGATTCAAGGCTGAAAATGGGTCTTGATAAATGATTTGCATCGCTTGATTTGCTAAATCATCTTGACTTAATCCTACATAATCCACCTCTCCCTTGCTCGGATTTTCTAGTCCTAAAATTAATTTAGACAAGGTGGATTTACCACTCCCGGATTCTCCAACCAAACCAAGGGTCTCCCCCTTATATAAGGTCAGTGTCACACCATCTACCGCAACATGTCGATTTTCTTTTCCGAGCAAATTCTTCTTACTATATACTTTTTGAACATCTCGAACCTCAATCAATGCTTCTTGTTCCATTTAGCGCCCTCCTTGTCTCACAAAGTGTGTCTCTGAAACCGCAACTAGTGGCCCATCCATGCTGTCCTGCGGGAGCGAATGAATGACTGTATTTGACTCCAGCCGTGCTGCCTGCAGTAGTTCTCTGGTGTAGGGATGGAGAGGGTTATCAAAAATATCGTCCACAGTCCCCTCTTCCACAATCTGACCTCCCCGCATGACCTTGACCTGATCACATAGACCAGCAATCACACTGAAATCATGGCTGACGATAATAACTGTCAAATCAAGACTCTCTTGTAACTGCTTAATCAAGGCCAAGATTTGCGCTTGTATAGTCACGTCTAATGCCGTCGTCGGCTCATCAGCAATCAAAACCTTCGGTTCAGCTAATAAAGCCATGGCAATTAAAATCCGTTGACGCATCCCGCCTGAAAACTCAAAAGGAAACTGCTTTAGACGCTGTTCAGGATTGGAAATGCCGACCTTTGCCAACATATCCACCATCTTCTTCTTGCGTCCTTCTGCTGATTCATCTGGGCTAAAGCGTTTGATAATCTCATCTAAATGGAACCCAATTCTTCTCAGTGGATTAAGAGAAGTCATCGGATCTTGAAAAATCATGGCCATTGGCAAATGCTGGTAAGTCGTTAGAGCCTTTCCTTCAAATTCCAATCGGTCATATTGAACCTGCAAGTCCTTAGGCTGAATTCCCATCATCGACTTAACAGTCAAGCTCTTCCCACTACCAGACTCTCCGACAATACCAAGAATCTTTCCTTTA
Organism: Streptococcus handemini; assembly: GCF_040984445.1. Lineage (NCBI taxonomy): Bacteria > Bacillati > Bacillota > Bacilli > Lactobacillales > Streptococcaceae > Streptococcus > Streptococcus handemini. Next base: position 7,131 of record NZ_JBFRYH010000019.1, on the reverse strand, counting down.
GCTACTGTGAAGGAAGCCTCCTTGACCAAGGTCTGCGTCTGCTTGCCCTTCTGAGTCTGAATCGTCAAATTTTCTAAACGAATACTATCTGTCATCCTTCTGTCTCCTTCTGCAAGCTATCACGAACCAAATCTCCGATATTATTGAAAGAATAAATGGTCAATAAGATAAACACGCCCGGCAAAACAGCCATATGTGGCAAGCTTTGCAAGGTGGACTGGGCATTTTGTAGCAGACTTCCCCATGATGCTAACGGTTGTTGAATCCCGATTCCCAAAAAACTCAAAGCTGACTCTGTCATGATAGCAGAAGAAACACTACCAGAAGCAGCTACAATCAACGTTGGTAGGATAGAGGGAAAAATGTGCCGTCTGATAATGGTCGAGGGCTTAACACCAATAAAGCGCGCATAGCTCACATAATCATGCGTTTTAGCCGACAAGGTCTCTGCTCGAATCAGGCGAGCAATCCGCATCCAGGAAAAGCCGCCAATAACAATGATAATCGCTATGAGTCCTGGTTTCAGAAAAACACTCAAAACGATTACCAAGACCAACCATGGAATAGAGGACAACACATCCACCAGCCGCATGAGAATAGTATCTAGAACACCACCAAAATACCCTGCTACAATTCCAATGATACTCCCAATCAAAACGGAGGCTAGCATCGACAACACACCTACCAAAAGAGAAATCCGCCCACCATATAAGACACGGGCAAAATAATCCCTTCCGACATTATCTGTTCCGAATAAATGCGCCAGACTTGGTTCCTGATTCATTTGGCTCACATTCGTTGAATTGGGATCTAAGGGCAATAACGGAGCCGTTATGGAGAGAATCGCTAAAATAAGTAAAAAGAGAACCGAAAAAAGATAGAGAGGCGATGCCAGAATCTCCTCTTTTACTTGTTTGAAAAACATTACAATTCGCCTCCTTTCGTAATTCGTGGATCAACAATTGAATACAATATATCAGACAATAGATTGCCCAGAATAACCAAGCTAGCAGAAAATAGCATGACAGCCATGATTACGGGGTAATCCAAGGCTCTTGTTGCAGCTGTTAAATACGGTCCAACTCCTGGCCAAGCATAGATTGTCTCCGTAATCAAGGCCCCCGTGACTAGCATGGGCAGGGCCATACCAATTTGAGTCACAATTGGAATCAACACATTCCGTGCAATATGCTTCCCAAAAATCTCCCGCTTACTAGCCTGAAAAGCTTCCTGTACCGTCACATAATCTCGATCCACCTCTACGATTGCCGACGCTCGAATGTAACGGATCAAATCTGGCATAAAGGCCATCACCAAGGTCAGATACGGCAGAATAAAATGGGCTAGAAAGTCGCCAAAATCTCCCTCTTTCCCCAATGTATGCATCCCAATAAACGGAAACAGGTTCAAACGGTAACCAAAAATATAAATTAAAATCATCGCAAACCAAAAGGTTGGCATCGCAATCCCTAAAGAAGCAAATGCATCGATTGCTCGATCTAGCCATTTTCCACGGTTAGCAGCTGACCAGAGCCCCAAGACTATCGCGAACAGTAGGGCTGTCACATAAGCTGGCAATACCAAAGAGATCGTATTTGGAACTTTCTCTGCTAAATCCGCCGCAATACTGTGATGAGTTAGGAGTGAATTACCAAAATTTCCTGTCACAATATTTTTTAACCAAATCCCATACTGAACTAAAAACGGCTGATTTAACCCATTTTTCTCCTTCAATAACTCGATTTGCTCCGGTGTCATATTGGGCGTTGTCAATGAATCAATGACATCAAACGGAGCTAACTGTATTAGTGAAAAGACGATAAATGAAATCAACAGTAACAAGGGAATTGCCTGCGCAATTCTCTTCAAAATATATCTAACCATATTCCTCCTATTGACTCGAAAGAACTTACTATACCAAGGCAGTTTTCCTAAATAAGTCTCTGTCAAACATAGACCGAAACTCTTTGAAAGAACACTTGACTTTCTATTTCTGACGAGTATAAAAAATGAATTGAGGGACTGGACACTTGCCCACTCCCTATTCCTTATTGTTTAATCTTTAAGTGAGATGGATCTTCAAAGGTATAGATTGGAACTAAGCCAGCCTCTTTCACACCTTCGACACGATTATTCACTGCCAAGATTTTCTTATTGTCAACGATTGGATAAATAGCCGCTTCCTCCGCAAGAGCCACTTGCAAGTCATCATAGATTGTCTCACGTTTGCTCTTATCTAGTTCAACAGCTCCTTTTTCAAAGAGAGCGTCTACCTTATCCGAACGCAACTTAAAGTAATTAGATCCGCCACCCGATTTGAAAAGACGCGCATATTGGTCTGGGTCATTGCCCATGATATAACCGCCCAAGAATAAGTCATACGCTGTCGAACCTTCTTTACGCAATTCTGCAAAGAGAGCGGTTGAATCACCGCCAGCCAATTCAACCGTTACGCCAATTTGAGACAATTGCTCTTGGATAAGTGTTGCCTGTAAGGTTTGGGCTGCATCTGATGCATTATACCCCAAATTCACTTTCAAATCAGTCACACCAGCTTCAGCCAATAGAGACTTCGCTCTTTCTAGATTTTGCTCATATTTTTCTACTTTTTCGGTCGCATACGGATTCGCAACTGGCAAGAATGAATAAGGTGTTTCATAATATTCTTTGTCTAAATAGGCCGCCTGATTCATATCCACTTTATTGAGAGCATAAAGGAGAGCTTGACGTACCCGCACATCCTTTAATTCAGGTGTAGAAGTATTTAATCCGAGGTAGCCAACACGATTTTCAGTATAGGCATACGTTGTCAGAGTCTTTTGATCCAAATCTGCAATGTCTGTCGGCAAGACAAAGGAGGCATCTACCTCACCTGTCTGTAGGGCAACTTTCCGAGTATCAGCGCTGGTGATAATCCGTAGCACGAGATTCTCAACTGCTGGTCTCCCTTTATAGTAAGTTTCATTTGCTGCCAGCTTGATATATTGTCCATGCTTGTATTCTACAAATTTGTACGGACCAGTCCCGACTGGAACATTGGTTAATTCGTTCACAGAAAAATCTGGCTCATCATTGTAAGCATGCTCTGGAATAATGTAAGTCTCGGTTACGATATTATCCAAAGCTGCTGCACTAACCGCTGGAAGAACGAACTTCACTGTGTAATCATCAATCTTTTCTAAGCTAACTGGTTGACCATTGATATACAAACTGTCTGCATTTCCATTTTCCTTCTTGATCTTTTGTGCATAGGTAAACAGAACGTCATCAGCAGTGAAAGCTTCACCATCTGACCATTTCACATTTTGGCGCAACTTTACAGTAATGCTCAAACCGTCTGCCGCAATCTCGTAATTCTCTGCCAATTCATTCACATAGGAACCATCAGCTTCTACACGTACCAATGGCGAATAGATAAAATTCGTCAAGGTCAATCCCCAACGGTCACTCGTGTTGATTGGATTGGTTGAACTGGGATCACCATCAATCGCATAGGTAAATGTGTTGGTATCTGCTACTGTCGAACTTACTCCTTGTGACGAATTACTCACTCCACAAGCTGCCAATGCCAATACAGCAACTGCAGTTAGGATACTCGTTAGAACTGCTTTCTTCATCCTCTAGCTCCTCTTTTAAAAATAATATTGGTCTATCATATCAATAATTAAAGATTTTGTACAGTATAAAAAACCAATGGCCTCTTAAAAATTTTTTATCAAGCAAGGTTCACAAGGCAACTCATTCCGCTATTTCCAGAACACAAAAAGGCCAACGTTAGGCGCCGACCTTTCCATTCGTCAATGACTTATTTTTTCAAAGACTTCTTTAAAATTCGTGATTAGCTCATCAAGGCTTACGATTATCTCTGCTCGTGTTTGATTATTCTTAACAGTCACTCGGCCTTGCTCGAACTCGCTCTCACCAAGGGCAATGACTACTGTAGCATTCAACTGATCAGCTGATTTGAACTGGGCCTTGAGTTTACGATTGAGATAGTCACGTTCAACCTTAAATCCTTGATTACGAAGGGCTTGAGTGATTTCCAGAGCCTTGCCATTGACTGCTTGACCCAAGACGGCGATGTACACATCCAATCCTTCTACCACAGGTAACTCCACCCCCTGCTTTTCAAGAACGAGGAGCAAGCGCTCCATTCCCATCCCAAAGCCAAAGCCTGGTGTTGCTGGGCCATCAAAATACTCGACCAAGCCATCGTAGCGACCACCCGCACAGATGGTCAACTCACTGCCAGACACCTCCGTGATAAATTCAAAAATGGTGTGGTTGTAGTAGTCCAATCCACGAACCATATTCGTGTCAATGACGTAAGCAATCCCGAGACTGTCAAGCATAGCACGTACGCTATCAAAATGTGTCTGACTTTCCTCATCCAAATAATCCAAGATAGACGGCGCATTCTCAACCGCTGCCTTGTCCTCTTTTTCCTTGCTATCTAGCACACGCAGCGGATTTTCCTCCAAACGGCGTTGGCTATCTTTGGATAACGTCTCCTTCAACGGCGTTAAATAATCAATCAAGGCCTTACGGTAAGCAGCACGGCTGGCACTACTTCCCAAGGTATTCAAGTGCAATCTAATATTTTGAATACCAATTTCCTTGAAAAACTGCGCTGCCATGGCAATGGTTTCCACGTCTGTTGCAGGGTTGCTGGAGCCGAAGCACTCTACCCCAATCTGGTGAAATTCACGCAAGCGCCCTGCCTGTGGTCGCTCATAGCGAAACATGGAGCCCATGTAGTACAATTTCACTGGTTTTTGGACTTCTGGGGCAAAGAGCTTATTTTCCACATACGAGCGGACGACTGGCGCTGTCCCTTCTGGCCGAAGCGTGATATGGCGGTCTCCCTTGTCATAGAAATCATACATTTCCTTGCTCACGATATCCGTGGTGTCCCCAACCGATCGACTAATCACCTCATAGTGCTCAAAGATCGGCGTGCGAATTTCTTGGTAGTTATATTTGCCAAAGGTCTTGCGGGCAAAGTCTTCCACGTACTGCCACTTGGCAGATTCTTTTGGTAAAATGTCTTGGGTTCCCTTAGGTTTTTGTAATTTCATAACATAAGATTGAATACCCTGACAAACAGGGCAGACGATTCCTTTCTGTACTTTCCTTCTATTCTAGCATATTTCAGAATATTTTCCTATTTCTTAAAAAATTTTTCTAAAAATCTGTCAAGTAACTTTACTTTACAAAAAAAATATGATATTCTAATACAGTTGGCAAAAGCCAAATGAATAGGATAGTCTTCCCATTTAGTACTAGGCAGTGCATCGCAGGCATAACTGGAGTTAGGCAAGATGCATGAACGACGTAATAAGTGAAAATAGACGGACTATGAAACTAAAACGAGCCTCGCTCGTAAAACTATAACGGAGGATAGAAAGAAATGGCAGTACCTGCACGTCGCACATCAAAAGCGAAGAAAAACAAACGTCGTACACACTACAAATTGACAGCTCCATCTGTTAAATTTGACGAAACTACTGGAGATTACTCACGTTCTCACCGTGTATCTTTGAAAGGATACTACAAAGGACGTAAAATCGCTAAAGCTGCAGCAGCTGAATAATAGAAGGGAGATACCATGCGCGTAAATATTACACTTGAACACAAAGAATCTGGTGAACGCTTGTACCTTACTTCTAAAAACAAACGTAACACTCCAGACCGTCTTCAATTGAAAAAATACTCACCAAAATTGCGTAAACACGTCATTTTCACTGAGGTGAAATAGGAGTTCACTACACATCACTAGGCAGTAGAAACCTTGATTTAAAGCGATTCTTGAAATTCTAAATTTCACTATATTGCAGTATAAATCAATAAAAACTCTACCTTTTTAGATAAATAAAATTCAATTGGATATTGAAGTCAAGCCCTGTTATCGAAATGATAACAGGGCTTTTTTGTTTCTCTTATTCCTACCAAAACTAAAACTTGCTTAACGACCATTTACGGCATATATATATGAGATATAGTTAGCAAAATCTCCAATTTTCTTACGATCAGATTCAATCTCATCAAACCAAGAACTATCTGATCCCTCACTTGCTAGGTAACGAACAACCAATTTCAAGGCAAGAATGACTTGATTGTGTTTACTCAATGAATTCTCAAATCCGTTGTTTCTTGAATCGCCATGCGATAGCCGCTGAACCTAAAAGACAAACAAGTGGTGTGATAATAGAACCTGTAAGACTTCCCTCTCCTCCGCTGATTAAAGGAACATCTTTTGAAATAATAATATTAATTAAAAAATTATCATGCCATTTGGGACTGATATTAATGAAGTACACCATAATATTCCATATCACATGTCCCCAAGCGGCATTCCAGATAGAATCAGAACTTTCAGTAATGTATGCAAAGAGAATGGCTATGGCTACTGCACTAAAGAAAAACTGAGAGAATGTGGTAATTGTCCAGTTTGCATTGTCGTTTGGTAAGTGCACCACTGCAAAGATAATTGCTGTCCCAAAAGCAGCCCACCAAACTGACAGTTTTTGACGAAAAAGTGGATATATTAAAGCATGAAATATCACTTCTTCCGTTACGGAACCAAGAAAACCAGTATAAATAATTCCACCGACGAAAGTTTCAGCAAATGGAAAGTTCGTGCCAATAGCTCCTAATTTACCTCCAAGTAAAATTGCAATTATAGCTGTTATAATGAGTGGTAGCAAAGTGACCAATACAACCCATTTCCAGTTAAAACTGACTCTTTTTAGCCCATAAGCAGACGGACTATCTTTTAGAAAATATCGGATAATCAGATATGCTATTAATATAACAGAAATATTAACTAACGGCACAAAAACAAGAACACCTAAATTTTGATTATACTCGAATAATGGTAAAAGCGGAAAACCTAGAATGATTTGCGTAGAAAATAATCCCAAAAGTCCGAGTAATGTAGCCCCAATAATTTTTCCCCATGATTGTTCTTTCATAAAATTCCTCCCATAAAAATATTCAAAATATTTTAGACTGAAGACAAACTAGTCGAGAGCCTGGTTTGTCTTTTTGTTTTCTGTGTTATTTTTGAAAAAAATAGTCTAGAAGAGTGGTTTAGGGCAAAATAAAAAGGCCTTCCCGCCATCATTTTGA
>NZ_JBFRYH010000018.1:0-33663 GCF_040984445.1 Streptococcus handemini | reverse complement strand
TCTTTTTGGTGTATAATAGTGTTGCATCTCAGAGTCTTTCTAATTGTTGTTGTGGTGATTACAATTATATCTCTCTGAGATGTTTTTTAATACCCTTGACTGGCTAACTTCATTTTAGAACTTTCGATTAGAGGTGGGGAGATAATTTCCTGCCTTTTTTGTTTTTCAATAGCTGACGATAGCTTTGCTTCGTGATATAATGGTAGACAGACATCATACTCATGTGACATCATTGAATCCTTGATGTTCAAAGGGTATAAGGAGAAGATAGTGATACAATCAACTTATGAATGGACCTTGGTTCCGACAATTTCAGATCAAGCCTTTGTCAAAGCAGCGAAAAAAGAGGGCTTGGACTCGGTGGCAGCAAACGTGCTGTATACGAGAGGAATCCAGACAGAAGAAGCACTCAAGAAATTCTTGCAACCGAACTTGGACGACTTGCATGATCCTTATTTGCTCCATGGAATGGATAAGGCTGTGGAGCGGATTCGTCAGGCCATTCAGGCAAATGAACTGATTTTAGTCTATGGTGACTATGATGCAGACGGCATGACTTCAGCTTCCATTGTCAAAGAAGCCTTGGAAGAACTTGGTGCAGAATGCTTGGTCTATCTGCCAAATCGCTTTACAGACGGCTATGGTCCCAATCAGTCGGTTTACAAGTATTTTATTGAGCAACAGGGTGTCTCTCTCATTGTCACAGTTGATAATGGTGTGGCAGGGCATGAAGCCATAGACTATGCCCAGAGTGTCGGTGTGGATGTCATTGTGACGGATCACCACTCACTTCCTAATACCCTGCCTAATGCCTATGCCATTATCCACCCAGAACATCCAGACGGGGCCTATCCATTTCCTTTTTTAGCAGGCTGTGGAGTAGCTTTTAAGCTAGCTTGTGCTTTATTGGAAACAGTCCAAGTGGAATGGCTTGATTTGGTTGCCATTGGGACAATCGCTGATATGGTGAGTTTGACAGACGAAAATCGAGTCTTGGTCAAGTATGGTCTTTCCATACTCAAGAAAACGGAGCGAATTGGGCTACAGGAGTTGATGACCCTAGCGGAGATTCAAGCAGATACACTAGATGAGGAATCGATAGGTTTTCAATTGGCTCCGCGTTTAAATGCCTTAGGGCGTTTGGATGATCCTAATCCTGCTATAGACTTGTTGACAGGTTTTGATGAGGAAGAAGTGCAAGCAATCGCCCAGCTGATTGACCATAAAAATAGTGAGCGCAAAGAGATTGTCCAAGCTATTTATGATCAAGCAAAGACAATGATTGATAAGGAAAAGCCGATTCAAGTCTTAGCTCAAGAAGGATGGAATCCCGGTGTGTTAGGAATTGTCGCAGGTCGGTTATTGGAAGAATTGCAGCAGCCGATTATTGTGTTATCCATTGAAGACGGAAAAGCAAAGGGGTCTGCTCGGTCGGTTGCCGCAATTGATATTTTTGAGGCCTTGCAAGCTCATCGTGATTTATTTATCGCCTTTGGTGGACATGCAGGTGCGGCAGGAATGACCTTGGAAGTGGACAAGCTAGACGTTCTATCTGAAGCTCTTTCTGACTACATCCTTGATAATGAATTGGATCAGGTTCGTAAGGGCGAGTTATGTCTTGATGAGGAATTGGATCTGGAGGAGTTAACGCTTGATACCCTAAAATCATTTGAGAAATTAGCTCCCTACGGCATGGACAATAAAAAACCGGTCTTTTATCTTAAAAATGTCCAGGTCGAATCCGCACGCACAATGGGACAACAAAATGCTCATCTCAAATTCCGAATCAGCAAGGGCAAGGCCAGTTTTGATGTTCTTGCCTTTGGCATGGGGCAGTTGGCCTTAGAAATTGGCCAGAGTAAAAACTTAGAACTAGCTGTTAGTCTGTCAGTCAATCAATGGAATGGGCAGACCACCTTACAATTGATGTTGGTTGACTTGCGGGTAGAGGGGGTTCAGCTCTATAATCTGCGCAGCAAGAACACACGTTTTCCAGCAGACTTGGTTGTGGTTGATTTTGCGCAAGAAATACCAGATGTAACGGGGCAAAAAGCCATTGGGATTGCAACGGTTCCAGATGATGTCCAAGTCCTCAAAGATTTCTTGCAAGCGCATGACTTTCAAGCCATTTATTTTAAAAATGAGATAACAAGTCCTTATTATTTGGATGGCTACGGTAGCAGGGAGCAATTCGCACGCCTTTACAAGACCATTTATCAGTTTAAGGAATTTGATGTGCGCTACAAATTGAAGGACTTAGCTGCTTATCTGAAGATTAAAGAGACGCTGTTAATCAAGATGATTCAGATTTTTCAAGAATTGGGCTTTGTGACGATTACAGATGGTGTCATGACGGTCAATAAAGATGCAGAAAAGCGTGAGATTAGCAGCAGCACTATTTACCAAGCGTTTAAAAAACAGGTCGAAGAACAAGAACTACTGGCACTTGGGACAGTCCAGGAAATTTATGACTACCTGATGGAGAAAGTAGACTGAGAACTTCAGTACAAAACGCCCCCAAATGGTAGAAAAAATGGTATAATAAAGAGTACTGCTCTTGACTATTTTTGACGGTCGGAGCACAAAACAACTAAAAAGTGAGAATACGATGAATTTAAAAGATTATATTGCTTCGATTGAAAACTATCCGCAAGAAGGGATCACCTTCCGTGATATTAGCCCTTTGATGGCTGACGGAAATGCTTATAGCTATGCCGTTCGTGAGATTGTCCAATATGCAACGGATAAGAAAATTGATATGATTGTAGGGCCTGAGGCGCGTGGCTTTATCGTAGGTTGCCCAGTCGCTTTTGAACTTGGGATTGGTTTTGCCCCAGTTCGTAAGCCAGGAAAATTACCGCGTGAAGTGATTTCAGCAGACTATGAAAAAGAATACGGCGTTGATACCTTAACCATGCATTCAGATGCGATTAAGCCAGGTCAACGTGTCTTGATTGTCGATGATTTATTGGCAACTGGTGGAACAGTGAAGGCGACGATTGACATGATTGAGCGCCTAGGTGGTATCGTTGCAGGCTGTGCCTTTTTGATTGAGTTAGATGACTTAAAAGGCCGCGAAGCGATTGGCGACTATGACTATAAGGTCTTGATGCACTACTAATATATTAGTTTGTTTTTGTTATAGTTTGAAACTATAAGGATTGCCATTTTTCTTCTAATTGAAAGACCTATCCCTCCTGTTATATAATAGAAAGAAGGAGGAGTGAAGGTATGCCGATTACATTAAAGAAATCATTACCAGCTGTCGAACAATTAAAAGCAGAGAACATCTTTGTCATGGACGATGATCGCGCAACGCATCAAGATATTCGTCCCTTAAATATCTTGATTTTGAATTTGATGCCAGAAAAGATTGTGACGGAAACGCAGTTGTTGCGCCTTTTGGCTAATACCCCTCTGCAATTAGAAATTGACTTTCTCTACATGGCTAGTCATGAGTCAAAGACGACTCAAGCAGCTCACATGGAGGAGTTCTACCATACCTTTGATGAAGTCAAAGGCCGTTATTTTGATGGCTTGATTGTGACGGGGGCCCCTGTTGAAAATCTGGAGTTTGAAGAGGTGGACTACTGGGAGGAGCTGGTAGAGGTTTTCCGTTGGGCGAAACAGCATGTCTACTCGACCCTACATATCTGCTGGGGTGCCCAAGCAGGACTCTATGCCCGGTATGGGATTGAAAAGCATAGTCTGCCTAAGAAATTATCAGGCGTCTACTGCCAAGAAGTGATTGATGAGCGTAATCCTTTGATGAGGGGCTTTGATGATGAGTTTCGCTCGCCTCATTCTCGCCATACGGATGTGAAATCAGAAGATTTGGCTCGATTAGACAATCTACACGTTTTGGCAAGAGGAGAAGAGGTTGGTGTCTCTATTGTTGCAAGTAGTGACTTACGTGAGGTATATAGCTTTGGGCATTTGGAGTATGACCGCTATACCCTCGCAAAAGAATACGAAAGGGACTGTCTAGCTGGTTTACAACCAAACCTTCCAGAACATTATTTTAAACATGATGATCCGAAGTCACGACCAGCCCTATCATGGAATCTTCCAGCAGCCCAGTTTTTTACCAACTGGATTAACTATGCTGTCTATCAAGAAACACCGTACGATTGGCAGATGTTTGAGCAATCCGCCTTATCAGCTAGCCTATAAAGAGGAACTATGAATTATTTACAGCAATTTCAGAAGGGCTATTTGGTCTTACCACCATATTTGCTCTTTCATTTCAAGGATTTATTCCCCTCAGCCGATGATTATGTGGTCTGGCAATTCTTCTTTTATCAAAATACAACCAACATAGAAGGATTGGCTCCGAGCCAGATTGCTGAGGCTTGTGGAAAGACGATTTCTGAAATCAATCGTTCCATTGAGCATTTACAAGAAGCAGAATTGCTTGATTTTAAAACGATTAATTTATCAGGTGAAATCGAGATGATTTTTGATGCTTCCCCTGCCTTGGAAAAGCTAGATGCTTTACTAGAACCTAAGAAATCCGAGTATAAGCCGACAGCACTTGGCTATGATTTGAAGCAATTGGTAGCAGAGTTTGAGGCAGAATTGGGTAGATTGCTGTCTCCGCTTGAATTAGAAGATTTACAAAAAACGCTAGGAGATGACCAAGTTGCGCCAGAACTGGTGCGCGAAGCTCTTCGGGAAGCTGTATTTAATAATAAGACGAATTGGAAATATATTCAAGCTATTTTAAGAAACTGGCGCCGTGAGGGAATCACGACAGTTGCCCAAGTTGAGGCAAAACGTGCTGAGCGAGAAAAACCGGCACCTCGAAATGTCTCCGTCTCACCAGATTTCTTAGAAGCTATGGATTATTGGAAAGAGTAGCAAATGAATCAGAAAATCTCAAAACGCTTAGAAACAGTGGCTAGTTTTGTGCCACAAGGGGCTCGTTTGGTAGATGTAGGGAGTGACCATGCTTACCTCCCTCTTTTTTTGGTAGAAAAAACTGTGATTTCTTACGCTATTGCAGGAGAAGTCGTACAAGGTCCCTATCAATCGGCCTTGCAACATGTGAGAGAATCAGGTTATGCCAACCAGATTGAGGTTCGCTTGGCCAATGGTCTTGCTGCCTTTGATCAAGCAGACCAGATGACAACCATTACTATTGCTGGTATGGGTGGTCGCCTGATTACAAATATCTTAGACGCTGGAAAAGATAAGTTGGAAGGGATTGAACGGCTTATTTTACAACCCAATAATCGAGAAGATGATGTGAGAGAATGGCTTCAAGCGCATGATTTTAGGCTGGTTGCAGAAACCATGGTTGCAGAGAATAGGAAATTCTACGAGATTCTTGTCGCAGAGCCTGGTGAACAGTCGCTAACAGCCATGGAGAAACGGTTTGGCCCCTATCTCTTACAGGAAGTTTCTCCTGTTTTTCAGCAAAAATGGGAGTGCGAAGCTGACAAATTGCAGCATGCGTTAGCACAAATTCCGACAGAGCATAGCGAAGAACGTGCCCGCATTGAGGAAAAGATTCAGCAAATCAAGGAGGTTTTACATGTTAGCAAGTAAAGTGATCGAACGGTATCAGGCCTTTTGTCCACCTAGTTTATCTGAGGAAGGGGATGTGTCTGGTCTACAAATTGGGACCTTACAAAAAGAAATCAAGAAAGTCATGGTTGCACTTGACATTCGTGAAACAACGGTCGCTGAAGCGATTGACAAAAAGGTAGACTTGATTATCGTTAAACACGCCCCAATCTTTCGTCCTTTAAAGAACTTAGTGGCAGATGATGTGCAGACAAAAATCTATCTGGACTTGATTAAGTACGATATTGCAGTCTATGTCAGCCATACGGATATTGATGTGGTGACAGGTGGTCTAAATGATTGGTTTTGTGAAGCCTTGGATATCAAGGATACGGAGTATCTTCACGAAACGCAGGTAGGTCAAGGTATCGGTCGCATGGGAACTGTGGAGCCGCAAACCTTGGAAGAGTTGGCACTCAAGGTTAAGAAAGTCTTTGGCTTAGATGCTGTTCGCCTCGTAACTTATGGGCATCAGGCCCAGCAATATGTGGAGCGCGTTGCAATCTGCGGAGGAAGTGGCGGCAGTTTCTATAAGGATGCACTTGCAAAAGGTGCAGATGTTTATATCACAGGAGATATTTACTACCACACGGCTCAAGAAATGTTAACACAGGGCTTGCTTGCCATTGATCCAGGACATCATATCGAGGTACTCTTTGTGGAAAAAATTGCCCAAGAATTACAAAAATGGAAAGTAGAAGAAGGTTGGGACATCACGATTGAGGCTTCAACCGTATCAACCAATCCTTTTCGGCATCTATAAGTAAAGCAAGAGCTGACAGCTGTACTTAAAAATGGTAAAATAGAACAAAATAAGACTGAAAGGCTTTCGCAACTATGAAAGGTATTATTCTCGCAGGAGGGTCAGGTACTCGTTTGTATCCCTTGACTCGTGCAGCATCGAAACAATTGATGCCCATTTATGATAAACCCATGGTTTACTATCCCCTCTCAACCCTTATGTTGGCAGGAATTAAGGATATTTTAATTATTTCGACACCAACTGACTTACCTCGTTTTGAGGAGATGTTGGGAGATGGCTCTGAACTTGGGATTTCGCTTTCCTATGCCGTTCAGCCAAGTCCAGACGGTCTTGCGCAAGCCTTTATTATTGGAGAAGAGTTCATCGGTGATGACCATGTTGCCCTCATCTTAGGAGACAACATTTATCACGGAAATGGCTTGACCAAGATGCTACAACGTGCAGCAAGTAAGGAAAAAGGTGCGACTGTCTTTGGTTATCAAGTAAAAGATCCAGAACGCTTTGGTGTTGTGGAATTCGATGCGGATATGAATGCCATTTCGATTGAAGAAAAACCGGAACAGCCAAAATCAAATTTTGCTGTAACAGGTCTTTATTTCTATGATAATGATGTGGTAGAGATTGCCAAAAATATCAAACCGTCTCCTCGTGGAGAATTAGAAATCACAGATGTGAATAAGGCTTATTTGGAACGTGGTGACTTGTCTGTTGAGTTGATGGGACGTGGTTTTGCTTGGCTTGATACAGGAACACATGAAAGCTTGTTAGAAGCAGCCCAATACATCGAAACGGTTCAGCGTTTGCAAAATGTCCAAGTGGCAAATCTGGAAGAAATCGCCTACCGCATGGGCTATATTACGAAGGAGCAGGTGTATGAACTCGCTCAACCATTGAAGAAAAATGAATACGGACAATACTTGCTCCGTCTGATTGGAGAGGCCTAATGACAGAACAGTTTTTTGATAAAGAATTAGCTTGTCGTGAGATTGATGCAATTCCGGGTTTGCTAGAGTTTGACATTCCGGTTCGTGGTGACAACCGTGGCTGGTTTAAGGAGAATTTTCAAAAAGAGAAAATGCTACCCTTAGGATTTCCAGAGACTTTCTTTGCGGAAGGAAAACTCCAAAATAATGTTAGCTTTTCTCGTAAGTATGTCTTGCGTGGACTTCATGCAGAGCCGTGGGACAAATACATTTCAGTCGCGGATGGCGGAAAAGTGCTAGGCTCTTGGGTTGATCTTCGTGAGGGAGACACCTTTGGTAATGTCTACCAAACCGAGATTGACGCAAGTAAGGGAATCTTTGTGCCACGTGGTGTAGCAAATGGCTTCCAAGTCTTGTCAGATACCGTAGCCTACAGCTACTTGGTGAATGATTACTGGGCTTTGGAGTTGAAACCTAAGTATGCCTTTGTCAACTATGCTGACCCAAGTTTAGGCATCAAATGGGAAAATCTTGAGGTAGCAGAAGTATCTGAAGCAGATAAGAAACACCCAATGCTCAAGGATGTCAAACCATTGACCAAGGAAGAATTGTAAGATGTACCATCGTTTTTTAGATATTGCGCAAGCCTTAAATGAATTAGGGATTATTCCTCTTTTAATGGGTTCAGTTGGTTTAGAGTTGCGAACAGGTAGAAGCTGGGCAGCTCGTGATTTGGATATTCATGTTCCCAGTGACCCTAGGGGTTGGGAAGCTCCCGATGAAGAGCGGATTTATCGGGCAACTGAATTGATTGCAATGATGACTCAACTAGGCTATACCTTGGTAGATCGTCACGAACATGAGTTCCAAAAGGAAGGTTATTCAGTAGAATTCGGTGGTCTTCATTCACTCCCAGCTTTTGCTGGTGTTCCATTAGAAGAATTAGAGGAGATAAGAGATGGCGATGTCCGCTATTATTTGCCCACTCTGGAGCAATATCTAAACATCTATCGAGCATCTTCTAAAGACAGTTATCGTAATGATAAGAATAATCAAAAAGACTTTGCTAAAATTGCTTATTTGGAAGAAGTTTTAAAAAATAAGCCTAGCGTGGTCAAAAAATAGAATAGTTATCGGAGAAATCATGTCTGAATTTAAAAATATTATCGTTACAGGTGGAGCTGGTTTTATCGGCTCAAACTTTGTACATTATGTCTATAACAATCATCCAGATGCCCATGTTACAGTCTTAGATAAGTTAACCTACGCTGGAAACCGTGCCAATCTAGTTGAGATTCTCGGAGAGCGTGTTGAGTTAGTGGTTGGCGATATTGCTGACGCTGAATTGGTCGATCAGTTAGCAGCAAAAGCAGATGCTATTGTTCACTATGCAGCAGAAAGTCACAATGACAACTCACTGAATGACCCAAGTCCCTTCATTCATACGAACTTTATCGGAACCTACACACTGTTAGAAGCAGCACGTAAATACGATATTCGTTTCCACCATGTGTCAACAGATGAGGTTTATGGAGACCTTCCTCTTCGTGAAGATTTACCAGGTCATGGTGAGGGCCCAGGTGAGAAATTTACGGCTGAAACCAAATACAATCCAAGTTCACCTTATTCATCAACCAAGGCAGCTTCTGACTTGATTGTGAAGGCTTGGGTGCGTTCATTTGGTGTCAAAGCAACGATTTCTAACTGTTCAAACAACTACGGACCTTACCAACACATTGAAAAATTTATTCCACGTCAGATTACCAATATTTTGAGCGGTATCAAGCCAAAATTATATGGTGAAGGGAAAAATGTCCGCGACTGGATTCATACAAATGACCACTCCTCTGGTGTCTGGACTATCTTGACCAAGGGTGAAATCGGCGAGACTTACCTAATCGGTGCTGACGGTGAAAAGAACAACAAGGAAGTCTTAGAGTTGATCCTAGAGAAAATGGGTCAACCAGCAGATGCCTACGACCATGTAACGGATCGTGCAGGTCACGACCTACGCTATGCGATTGATGCAAGCAAACTCCGTGATGAACTCGGTTGGAAACCAGAATTTACCAACTTTGAAGCAGGTCTGGAAGAAACAATCAAATGGTATACAGACCATGCAGATTGGTGGCAGGCTGAAAAAGAAGCTGTTGAAGCCAACTACGCTAAAACACAAAAGGTAATTAAATAAGGAAATAGGAATAGTATAATTTCATAGAAAGAGCTAGTTGTTTAGCTCTTTTTAGTATTCTTTAAAAGGATACTTTTTATAGTTGTTGACTCCTTTAAGCCATAAAATGGTTATCATTTTGTCATCATTGTGTAACGTTTTCTAGGTCTTTTTTTGCTATAATGATAAAATGCTTATAAAGGAGGGAAGAAGTATGCAGTCTCGCAAGGTTACGATTCTTTTGTTTGCGACCTATCTAGCCTTTCTGACATGGATTATCTTGTTTAAATTAGACATTTTTTCAACCCTCCAGTTGGCTTATTACGACTCACGAGAACCTCGTATCAATTTTGTAGGAACAGCCATGTACAATGGGATACTGGATTACCAAGAAATTAGCTTAAATATTCTGTGCTTTATTCCCTTTGGAATCTATCTGGAAATGTTGGATCGAACAGCTACTTGGATCAAAAATCTTAGCATTATGTTAGTGGTGAGTTTAGTCTATGAAGTGCTTCAATATACCTTTAGGATAGGTGTGGCAGATATGACAGATATCCTTGCCAATGGCCTTGGTGGTGCAATCGGTATCAACATCATGTATGTTTTGACCAGCATTTGGCGTGAAAAGGCCTATGCACGAGTCAATCAAGTGGCTTTGCTATTGACCATTTTAGTAGCTGGCCTGCTCCTTTTGATTTAGTTTACGATTTTTGTTACAATAAAAGAAATGAATCTAAAAGAACAAATTATTGCTTTATCGCAGGAAATTGGCATTTCGAAGATTGGCTTTACGACAGCTGACGATTTTGCCTACTTGGAGAAATCCTTGCTGGCCGCAGTTGAAGAAGGGCGTACATCCGGCTTTGAACATAAAAACATTGAAGAACGAATCAAGCCTAAATTGAGCCTAGCCTCTGCCAAGACCATTATCTCAATTGCTGTTGCTTATCCAAGAAGGCTACCGCAAAAACCGCAGAAAACCCAGTATAAACGGGGCAAGATTACCCCTAATTCGTGGGGACTTGATTACCACTATATTTTACAGGACAAGTTGGAACGCTTGGCTCGTGGAATTGAAGAATTGACAGCTGATTTTGAATACAAGGGTATGGTCGATACAGGTGCGCTTGTTGATACAGCGGTCGCAAGGCGGGCAGGAATCGGTTTTATTGGTAAAAATGGCCTGGTTATTTCAAAGGAATTTGGCTCCTACATGTTTTTGGGTGAGCTGATTACCAATTTAGAAATAGAGCCGGACCAACCAGTGGATTACGACTGTGGAGACTGCAACCGCTGTGTGACGGCCTGTCCCACCTCTTGCTTGATTGGGGATGGAACCA
The DNA here is from genome assembly GCF_040984445.1 of Streptococcus handemini. Classification (NCBI taxonomy): domain Bacteria; kingdom Bacillati; phylum Bacillota; class Bacilli; order Lactobacillales; family Streptococcaceae; genus Streptococcus; species Streptococcus handemini. The sequence continues at coordinate 22,896 of NZ_JBFRYH010000018.1, read as the reverse complement.
TGAATGCTCGGCGTTGTCTGTCCTTTCAGACCCAAGATAAGGGCATGATGGATCTTGAATTTCGAAAGAAAATCAAGACGGTCATCTATGGCTGTGATATTTGTCAGATTTGCTGTCCCTATAATAAGGGAATTGATAGCCCACCAGTTGTGGACATTGACCCTGATTTAGCTGAGCCAGAACTCATTCCCTTTTTGGAATTGTCAAATGGTCAGTTCAAGGAAAAATTTGGCATGATTGCTGGTAGTTGGCGTGGAAAAAATATTCTTCAAAGAAATGCTATTATCGCACTTGCCAATGCAAATGACAAATCGAGCATTCCAAAACTCTTAGAAATTATTGATAAAAAACAAAATCCGATTCACATGGCGACTGCCATTTGGGCACTCAGTCAATTGGTGAAACAACCCAATGAGGAGATGATTTCCTTTATCGAAGACATCACCAGTAATCATCCAGAGGTCCTAGTAGAGCGCGAAGCCTTTCTAATCCTCGCCAAAAAGTCACAAGTATGATATAATGAAAAGAATATAAAAAATGAGGTGTTTATGGATATAGCAGAAATTCGACAAAAAATAGAGGAGCTAGAGGCTAAATTAAACTCATTCAGGGGGTCTCTTTGACTTAGAAGGTTTGGAAGAAGAAATTGCCATCTTGGAAAACAAGATGACCGAACCTGACTTTTGGAATGACAATTTGGCAGCTCAGAAAACCTCTCAAGAGCTGAATGACTTAAAAGCTACATACCAGAATTTTCATCAGATGATGGATTTGCTGGATGAAGCAGAGATTCTCATGGAGTTTCTCGTAGAAGACGAGTCCGTCCAAGAAGAGCTAGAAGAAAAGTTGTTGGAATTAGACAAGTTGATGACTAGCTACGAGTTAACCCTTCTCTTATCTGAGCCTTATGATAGCAATAATGCTATTTTAGAAATCCACCCTGGATCAGGTGGTACAGAAGCGCAGGATTGGGGAGAAATGCTGTTACGGATGTACACACGCTTTGGGAATGCTAAAGGTTTCAAGGTGGAAACCTTAGACTATCAAGCAGGAGACGAAGCAGGGATTAAATCTGTCACCCTCAGCTTTACAGGAGCAAATGCCTACGGCTTACTCAAGTCTGAAATGGGGGTCCACCGCTTAGTGCGAATCTCACCATTTGATTCGGCGAAACGCCGTCATACCTCTTTTACTTCTGTTGAGGTCATGCCAGAATTGGATGACACGATTGAAATTGAGATTCGGGATGATGAAATCAAAATGGATACTTTCCGCAGTGGTGGTGCTGGTGGACAGAACGTCAACAAGGTATCAACAGGAGTTCGTTTGACTCACATCCCAACCGGAATTGTGACTCAATCAACCGTGGACCGTACCCAGTATGGGAACAGGGATCGGGCTATGAAGTTGCTGCAAGCCAAACTCTATCAATTAGAGCAAGAGAAAAAAGCAGCTGAGGTCGATTCGCTTAAAGGAGATAAAAAGGAAATTACCTGGGGCAGTCAGATTCGTTCCTATGTTTTTACGCCTTATACCATGGTCAAGGATCACCGCACAGGCTTTGAAGTCGCTCAGGTAGACAAGGTCATGGACGGAGATATTGAAGGATTCATTGACGCCTATCTCAAGTGGCGCATCAGCTAAACTAAAAAAGAAAGGACTGTCTTAGACAGAGTACCTTATGAGAATTATTGAAATGAAAGACGTTTCCAAGAAATATGGAAACGGCACTACCGCACTTCGAGGTGTGTCTGTTAATGTTGAATCAGGAGAATTTGCCTATATTGTGGGGCCTTCTGGTGCCGGGAAATCAACTTTTATCAAGCTCTTGTATCGTGAAGAAAAGCTGGATAAAGGTTCGCTCAAGGTTGGAAAATTCAATCTTGCTAAAATCAAGAAAAAAGACGTTCCAATGCTACGCCGTAGTGTCGGAGTTGTCTTCCAAGATTACAAATTATTGCCCAAAAAGACCGTATTTGAAAATATCGCCTATGCCATGGAAGTTATCGGTGAGAAACCGCGGAATATTAAAAAGCGGGTCATGGAAGTCCTAGATTTAGTCGGTTTGAAGCACAAGATTCGTTCTTTCCCAAATGAATTATCTGGTGGTGAGCAACAGCGGATTGCGATTGCTCGTGCCATTGTAAATAATCCCAAAGTTTTGATTGCCGATGAGCCAACAGGAAACTTGGATCCTGAGAATTCTTGGGAAATTATGAATCTCTTGGAGCGGATCAATCTCCAAGGGACGACCATTTTAATGGCGACACACAATAGCCAAATCGTTAATACACTTCGCCATCGTGTTATCGCAATTGAGGACGGTCGTGTGGTACGTGATGAAGTAGAAGGAGAGTATGGCTACGATGATTAGACGATTTTTTAGACATTTTATTGAGTCTTTAAAAAGCCTCAAGCGAAATGGTTGGATGACAATTGCGGCCATTTCATCGGTGACAATCACCCTTACTTTAGTGGGTGTCTTTGCTTCTGTTATTTTAAATGCAACTAAATTAACTTCTGACTTGACCAATAACGTCCGTGTCAGTGTATACTTACGCGCCAATTCGACGGATAATCAGAAAACGATTGTCAATGATCAAGGACAAACAATTGAAAATCCGGATTTCCAGTCTGTTTACAAGCAAATCCTTGCTTTAGACAATGTAAAAAATATTGATTATTCTAGTAAAGAAGAACAGTTAAACCATTTAACAGAGACTTTAGGAGATACTTGGAACCTCTTTAAAGGGGATGCCAATCCACTCTATGATGCTTATATTATTGAAACAACAGCCCCTCAACATGTGAAATCTGTTGGGAAAGAAATTGCGAAGATTGATGGTGTAACAGAGGTTCGTGATGGTGAAGTGCAAACAGAACGAATTTTCAAGTTAAATAGCCTTGTGAAAACATGGGGCTTTGCAGCAACTGGGCTCTTACTCTTTACAGCAGTATTTCTGATTTCCAATACTATTCGCATTACCATTATCTCTCGCAGCCGTGAGATTCAGATTATGCGATTGGTAGGGGCAAAGAACAGCTATATCCGCGGACCATTCTTACTTGAAGGAGCTTGGGTTGGCTTGCTCGGTGCGATTGTGCCGTCTGCCTTAGTCTATTTTGCCTATCAGATGCTCTATACATCAGTCAATGCTTCCCTAGCATCGCAAAACTTATCTTTGATTAGTATGAATGTTTTTGTTCCAGCCATGATTGTCAGCCTCTTTGTTGTGGGAATTGTGATTGGTTCCTTGGGGTCGGTGATTTCAATGAGACGATTCTTGAAGATTTAATGATAAATGAAAAAACGAAAGTTGAGAAAGCTTTCGTTTTTTTATTACTTTCAAACAGTAATAGATCCTCTCAATAATGTTTGAAGCTTTTTACCTTCTCTCATTGCTGGGGACAGTCCATTTCTGACTAGTTGTTTCTCAAAAATGGGTTAAAAATCTTTTCGTGCGAAATGGTGGTGGACTGTCCATGCCCTGGATAGACCTGGTAATGGCCTGGTAGGGTGAAGAGGTTGTTTTTGATACCAATTAGCAAATCATCCAAGTTGCTGGTTGGCAAATCGGTGCGGCCAATTGATTCTCTAAAAAGGGCATCGCCTGTGATGACGAGTTCTTGATCTGGAAAGATAAAAGATACACCACCGATAGAATGCCCTGGTGTTTCAACAACTGAAAAATGAAATCCATCCAACAGATACTCTCGGTCGTATTGGAAGGTTTCCTCAGCTGGGCGACAGACGACATTGTCCATATCATCGTGGCGAGCTAGACCAGATAAATTCATCTCAGGGGTGTAAAGCCAACTGGCCTCACTGGCTGCGACATAGACTGGAGGTGCGCCAAAATGGTTACGTACCAAGTCCAGGCTCATAATATGGTCATAATGGGTATGGGTTAAGAGAATAGCTGAGATTGGCTTTCCAATTTCTTCGATTGTCCGCTTGATAGTAGCCCAGTCGCTTCCAGGGTCAATCACGATAAGATGGGAGTCATTTTCAAGATAGTAGGTGTTTTCATAGGCGACAGGATTAACGGTTTTATGTAGTTTCATAGCGAATCTCCTTTAGCAATTTGTATCTCTAGTCTAGCAAAAAAAGTAACACTTGTCTGCTTTGAAAAGTCGAGTTGCCGGAAGAAGAGTGGAGTAGAAATCGGTTTTTTCATCAAAATATGGTATAATTTTACTGTTATGACAGAGAAAAAACAGGCAAATCGGTATGCGGTTGTAGACTTGGAAGCAACGAGCAGTAGTAGTCATGCTAAAATCATTCAGATTGGGATTGTCATTGTTGAGGCAGGGCAGATTGTTGAAACCTACGCGACAGATATCAATCCGTATGAAAAGCTAGATGTTCATATCCGGGAATTGACAGGTATCACCGACCAGCAATTAGCAGTAGCACCTGATTTTAGTCAGGTGGCAAAAGTGATTTATGATTTACTAGAGGGAACGATTTTTGTGGCACATAACGTTTCCTTCGATGCAAATTTACTGGCAGAAGCGCTCTTTTTTGAGGGATATGAATTGCGAACACCGCGGGTTGATACGGTGGAATTGGCCCAATTATTTTTTCCGACCTTAGACAAGTATAGCTTGGTAAATCTAGCTCAAGACTTGGATTTGGAGCTGGAGCAGGCTCATACGGCTATTTCAGATGCGACAGCAACAGCAAAATTGTTGTTAAAAATACAAGAGAAGATTCAGCAGCTACCTAAGCAGACGGTTGGGCAGATTTTAACCTTTGCAGATTATCTTCTATATGAATCCCGATTAGTAATTGACGAGATTTATCCGACCCTTTCAGATTATCTACCAGATGACATTATCAATGTAAATGGTCTTTGTCTCAAAAAAACAGCAAAGCGGCAACCGACTCGCTACCTATCAAAGAATGTTGCAAGGAATCTGGCGCTTTTAGGACTCGATGAACGACCGCAACAGTTGGCCTTTGCGGAGATTGTAGAAAAACGATTATTGGAAGAGCAAGAACGAGTCCATTTTGTCCAAGCACAGGCAGGTATTGGAAAAACCTATGGTTATTTATTACCACTTTTAGCACAGGGGAACATGCCTTTATTAGTAGTTGTCCCAACCAAGGTCTTGCAGCAGCAGATTCTGGAAAATGAGGGGCGAAAGCTATCCGAAGTATTTCATATCTCGATTGCCTCCATCAAGTCCTCACGGCATTATCTCAGCTTAGACACCTTTTGGCGGACCTTGGAAAGGCAAGATGACAATCGTTTACTCAATCGCTATAAGATGCACTTGTTGGTCTGGCTTTGTGAAACTGAGACAGGGGATATGGATGAGCTCAAGCAGAAGCAGCGCTATCAAAGCTATTTTGATGAATTACAGCACGAGGGTAACTGGAATAGTCAGTCCTTGTTTGGTGAGTGGGATTTTTGGCACAGAGCGCAAGAGGCTGCTCAAACCAGCCAGCTCGTCTTGACAAATCATGCCTATTTTTTGGAGCATTTGCAGCAAACAGACTGGATGAAAGAGCGTATTCTCGTTATTGATGAAGCCCAAAAGTTTATTTTGGCGGCAGAAGAATATGCTAGTCAGGAATTGTCCATTTCAGATTGTCAAGCCTTGTTGCAAAGTAAGCTGGATCGAGCAAAGGAAGTGTTAGAAATACGTTTATTGGAAGCCTGTTATTTTGAATTACAGCATCTGATAGAACAGTTTCAAACACAGGGCAAGCGTGAATTGGCAGCAGAGGATCTTGCTTCATTAAAGCAAAATTTGGCAGAATTAGATGATTCAGATTTTTGGGACTGGGTAGCACTTCTCGAACAAGACAGAGAATATTGGCTAGAAGAACGCCGTTTGCAGGAGCAGCGCTCATTTTTCTTGCGTGCCAGTCAAGTAGATTTGTTAGATGTAGCACGTTTTTTACCGACTACGAAGATTTTTTGCATTAGTGCAACGCTTGAGATAAGCAAGAGGGTCAATGTAGCAGACTTACTCGGCTTTCACGAAGTCACTCAGGATTGTCTTCCGCACACAGAAAAAGGTAATCAGTTGATTATGTACTCCCATCCTTTACCTGATTTAGTCTCGATGAATAAAGAAGAACATGCACAATTCATCTGTCAACAGATAAACGGTCTTATGCAGCTAAAACGTCCCATTTTGGTCTTACTAACGTCAATTCAGTTGTTGCTTGAACTATCCAATCAGCTAGAAGAAATAGGGATTTCCCATTTGGCCCAGCACAAACATGGCCAGGAGATGAGTATCAAGCGCCGTTTTGAAAAAGGTGAAGTAGCGGTCTTATTAGGGACAGGAGCTTTTTGGGAAGGGGTTGATTTTGCTCGTCAAGCTGAGCTTATTCAAATTATTCCACGCTTACCCTTTGAAAATCCCCAAGACCGTTTTGTAAAAAAAGTAAATCGCCATCTCAAAGCAGAAGGAAAGAATCCTTTTTATGACTATCACCTTCCCATGATGATGTTAAAACTTAAACAGGCTATGGGGCGAAGTAATCGATCAGCTGAGCAGAAATCTTGTGTTCTCTTATTGGACAATCGTCTGATTGAGAAGCAATACGGCCAGCAAATCCAGCATTTCTTGGAGACAGAATACCAAATGGAGCAACTTTCTCAGAAAACTGTGGTGGAGCGAATGAGACGCTTTTTCAAGGGAAATTCGTCTCGCTAAGGGGGATTTTCTAAGAGAAGTAAGAAAACTAGGAAGAATTGTCTCTTTCAACTTTTAATCGAGCAGACTCTTTGGGTTAACCGCATTTGAGCGAGTAGCTAGGTCGATTTTTAGATTAGTAGATGGATAGAAGAAGGGAGAGTCATTTTCTCCCTCTTCTTGTTAGGAGTTGGCCAATCCAACAATAGAATTTATGGTCAAATTGTTTGAAATATGCTATACTTTTTCTTATCTAATGAGGAAGTGAGACAGTTCGATGAGTGATAAACTAATTGTATTTAAAGTGGGAACGAGTTCTCTCACGCAAGAAAATGGGAGTTTAGACCGTATCAAAATTGCGCGGATAACCAATCAATTGGCCCAACTTCATCAAAAAGGCTACCAGCTGGTTTTGGTGACTTCAGGATCCATTGCAGCTGGTTTTCGTCGTCTAGGCTTTGACAAGCGACCAACCAAAATTGCAGAAAAGCAGGCAAGTGCTGCGGTTGGTCAGGGACTATTGATTGAAGAGTATACGCAAAATCTGATGAAAGACGGGATTGTATCCGCCCAAGTTCTCTTAACACAGGAGGATTTTGCAGATGCTAGGCGCTATCAGAATGCTTCACAAGCCTTGCAAGTTCTTCTCCATCAGAAGGCCATTCCGATTATTAATGAGAATGATACGATCGCTATTGAAGAAATCAAGGTAGGGGATAATGACACCTTATCTGCTCAAGTTGCTTCCCTTTTAAAAGCGGATTTGCTGGTTCTTTTAACGGATGTGGATGGTCTTTATACAGCTAATCCCAATTCAGATCCGCAAGCACAGCATTTGGCTGAAATTGCAGAAATTAGTGATGACTTATTTGCTATGGCAGCAGGGGCAGGGTCAACAAATGGTACAGGTGGCATGACGACAAAATTACAGGCAGCGCAAATTGCCACCAAGTCAGGAGTTCCAGTCTTTATCTGCTCATCAAAAGAGGACACAGCCCTGATTCAAGCCGTCACCCAATCCAACAAAGGAACCCTTTTCTTGGCAGATCATGAAGCGCTCAACCAACGCAAACAATGGCTAGCCTTTTATGCACGAACAGATGCTTCGGTAGAGATTGATACAGGTGCAGCTGAGGCTATGTTACTGCAAGGACGGAGCTTACTCCTTGCAGGAATTAAGGCAGTAGAAGGGACCTTTCAGTCAGGAGATATTGTGTCTGTCTATCATCAAGATACCCACCGGATTATTGGAAAGGGGCGCGTAAAACTTTCCTCGAAAGAATTAGAGCAAAAATTAGCGACTAAAAAGGCAGAGGGAATCTTTATTCACCGCAATGATTGGGTTAGTTTATAGAAAGGATGACAAACGATATGACAACAACACAAGCTCTGTTAGACAGCCTTTTAGCGCATAAGTCTGCGATCAATTTGGCTAGTACAGATCAAAAAAATACGGCGCTTCAAGCGATGGCTGCCCAATTGGAAGGCAACAGGGAGCGGATTTTAGCCGCAAATGCCCGCGATATGGAACAGGCACAAGGAACGATCGCACCTGTGATGCAGGATCGTCTACTCTTGACAGCAGAACGTGTACAGGCTATGGCAGACGGGATTCGAGCCCTCATTGACCTTCCAGATCCTGTTGGTCTTGTTCTGGATCAGTATCAGACGGCAAATGGACTTCAGATTCAGAAAAAAGCGATTCCTTTCGGCCTCATCGGAATGATTTATGAAAGTAGACCCAATGTGACCTCAGATGCGGCTGCACTTGCGATTAAAAGTGGAAATGCCGTCATTCTTCGTGGTGGCAAGGAAGCTTTTCATTCAAGTCAGGCGATTATTAGCGCCTTAAAGATTGGTCTTGAACAGGCAGGCATTGCTCCAGAAGTCATTGAATTGGTGCAGGATACAAGCCGCCTATCAGCTCAGGAATTGATGACAGCTAAGGGGAAGATTGACTTGTTAGTGCCAAGAGGTGGAGCTGGCTTGATTCAAGCAGTTGTTGAGCAAGCGACAGTACCTATTATTGAAACAGGAACGGGGATTTGTCATGTTTATGTGGATCAACATGCGGATATTCAAAAGGCGCTGTCTATTGTCAGCAATGCTAAAACGAGTCGCCCATCCGTCTGTAATGCGGCAGAAGTGTTGTTGGTCCATACAGATATTGCAGCTGCCTTCTTACCATTATTAGAAGAGAGACTGGCAGGTCAGGTAGAATTGCGGGCAGATGAGCGAGCTATTACATATTTGCAACAAGCTCAGCCAGCAGGAAGCGATGACTTTGATACAGAATTTTTAGATTATATTCTAGCAGTAAAAGTAGTAGATGATGTGGTAGCAGCAGCAAGACATATTGCAGCCCATTCAACCGGTCATAGTGAAGCAATTGTAACGGAAGAGGAAGAGACGGCAACTTATTTCACCCAAGTAGTTGATTCAGCAGCTGTCTATGTAAATGCTTCTACTCGTTTTACAGATGGCGGTGAGTTTGGCTTAGGCTGCGAATTAGGAATTTCAACGCAAAAAATGCACGCACGTGGTCCAATGGGGTTGCGTGAGATGACGACCTACAAGTATATTATTTCTGGTACAGGTCAGGTACGATAGAAAGGGCTATTTATGAAAGTTGGATTTATTGGCTTGGGCAATATGGGATCAGCTCTTGCGCATGCAGTTTCAAAGCTGGCAGATATAGAACTCTTTCTCAGTAATCATAACCAAGATCGAGCAAAGACCTTACAAGAACAACTAGGTGGACGTATTCTTTCGAATCTTGAAATAGCTCAAGAAGCAGATGTTCTCTTTTTAGGGGTAAAACCCTATCTCTTGTCTTCCCTGCTTGATAGTCTGAAAGAAGCGATTCAAACAAATTCTTCTGCCGTTTGGGTTTCCATGGCAGCAGGCGTTAGCTTGGAACAACTGGCACAATATCTGCCGATTGGTCAAGTGGTTCGAATCATGCCAAATACACCTGTTGCGATTGGCCAAGGGATGACAACCTATGCCCTACATAATCCAGATTTGACTACTCTGACTGAGCATCTTTTATCTCAATCAGGGCAAGTAAAGAGAGTGGATGAACAGTTGATAGATGTCGCAACAGCTCTTGCAGGGTGTGGACCCGCTTTTGTCTATCAATGGATTGAGGCTATGATGGATGCCGGAGTAGCACATGGACTGAGTGCAGATGACGCTAAATATCTAGCAGCTCAGACTCTAGTAGGTTCTGCACAAATGGTCTTAACTAGTAGCAAACATCCAGCCCAATTACGCCAAGAAGTCACCTCGCCAGGAGGCTCAACCATTGCAGGAGTTATCAGATTAGAAAAAGAAGGTTTCCGCTATGCCCTTATGTCTGCCATAAAAGCAGCCATTAAACGGACGAAAGAATTGGGACTAAAATAATCCAGTGGATTATTTTAGCCCGAGTCTAAAAACAGGAAAGCGAGGATAATCCAGTGGATTATTTTAGCCTGAGCCTAGAATCTCGAGAGCCAGATAAGGTAAAGAGAAGGATAAAAAGATTTTGATTTTTGAAATTCTTTATCAGTAATTCTTTAAATTGATAGATGAGACATAAAAAGCGAACAAAACAGAATTCTGAGTGTCAGAAAACTTGTTTTGTTCGTTTTTTATATTTAGGGTTGGACTTTTGTCCCAGCCTCGTTTTAGCTTATCTGTTATTCAACTGATTGGTTTTATCCTTAATCCATTGGCTGATATTGGAAAAGGTCTTGGTATCTTCCACTTTTCCTTTTTGCTGGTGAAGAAAGTCTGTAAAGCTTTGCTGAATACCTTCTTCTTGGACCTTTTTTTGCAGTTGCTGCCATTTATCCATGAGATTTTGCGACGTCTTGGCGTATGCCAGCTCTAAAATTTCCTCTTTGGACTTGTAATTGCGATAAAAAGCATTGCGTGATACACCAGCTTTTTTGACCAATTCGGAAATAGAGATGTGCTTCAACTCCTTTTTTTCCAATAAAAAGAGCAGAGCAGTTTCAATAGCTTCACGAGTTAACTGATTGATTTCGGTATTTGATTGCGAAAGATTTTTTAAAGATTTTGGGGAAATCGTCCGTTTTTTCATAGGCGTCCTTTACTCATATAAATCTGTTTTGCGACTATGTTCGAGTTGCAATGGGGAGAAACATTTGGGCTGTTACAGCCGAAAGAAAATGCTTTCACTTCATATTGTTTCATGATATAATTGTAAAGTAAGATAGTTTGCTTGTCAAATAAAAATCTTAGCCACACTACTATATAGAATGGAAATACATTTATGGCTAAATGGAAAATTGTTGCAGATTCAGGTTGTGATTATAAAGAGTTACCGAATCTTGCACCAGATACGCAATTTGAGATTATCCCCTTTACGGTTCGTGTTGAAAACCAAACCTTTCTTGATGACCAAAACTTGGATATTGACCATATGATGGAAGTAATGTATGCTTCATCAGAAGCAGCAGGTTCCGCCTGTCCAAGCCCACAAGCCTATGAAGCAGCTTATCAAGGCGCAGATAATATCATCGTTCTAACCTTGACAGGTTCCCTATCTGGTAGCTATAATAGCGCTCGAGTTGCTAAAGAGATGTTTTTAGAGGAGCATCCTTCGGCTAATATTCATTTGATTGATACCCTTTCTGCGGGGGGAGAAATAGATTTATTGGTTGGAGAAATCAATCGCCTGATTGCCAAAGAACTAGAGTTTGAAGACTTGGTTTCAGCCATTACCGATTATCAAAAGCGCACGAAATTACTCTTTGTGCTTGCTAAGGTGAATAATCTGGTTAAAAATGGGCGTTTGAGTAAGCTAGTTGGTGCAGTTGTTGGATTGCTCAATATCCGTATGGTAGGAGAAGCAAGTAGCGAAGGCAAACTGGAATTGCTTCAAAAAGCGCGTGGACACAAAAAATCAGTTACAACAGCCTTTGAAGAATTACTAAAAGCAGGATATAAAGGTGGTCGAATTGTGATTGCCCACCGCAATAACGAAAAATTCTGCCAGCAATTTGCTGAATTGGTCCGCAATATGTATCCAGAAGCCTTGATTGAGGCCCTTCCAACTTCAGGACTATGCAGCTTTTATGCAGAAGAAAATGGTTTGTTAATGGGCTATGAAATTTAATGATGAAATGAATAAGGCAGGAACTTTGGTTCAATGCCTTTTTCTACCCTTTGCAATGCAAAAGATTGTATCTCTTCTTGTCATGTTTCGGGTTGCTGAACTGTGAATACCGGTTCTTAGTGTTCAATGAGTAGATAGATGATGGAGAATGGGAGGCCAATGAAGAAATCAGCTAAGTATTTGCGTGACCAAGGATTTCAGGATGTTTATGATCTTGGCAGTCCTGGCAGGTTAAGGTGATTGGCGCTAGTTTGAAGGAATGGTGGGAATAAATCAAAGAAAGAAGTGAGCATATGATAAAATTCAAGACGATTGATGAGGAAAATTTTCAGGTCTGTATTGACTTGACAGGTGGCATAGAACAAGAACAGAACGAATTTGTTGATTCTGTCCTCTATTCCTTAGCAGAAGCATGGGTCTATCGAGATAGCATGGAAGCCTTTGCTATTTATCAAGAGGAGCAAATTATTGGCTTTGTATCTATGTATGTTAGAGAAGAGAATCCGCAAATCATCAACTTTTTAATTGATGTCGCCTTTCAAGATAGGGGGTATGGAACTCAGGCGGCAAGTCGTTGCATAGAGTATTTGCAAGAAACATATCAAGTAAAACGTATTTCGTTACCTGTTCACAATCAGAATGAAAAAGCTAAAAGATTCTGGACAAAGCAAGGATTTTCACTCTCGGATACGGTTGAAAAAGACTACGTGTTTATGCGTCGGTATGAATAACGGGCCCAAAACATAATCAGTTGATTACTTTGCGATAGAGTAATTATCAATAAAATAGTGTGCTTCAATCAAAAATCAGCTAGGTATATTGTCTAGCTGATTTTTTCTAACTCTTCTATTATCTGTTGTAAGTCTGTTGCAAACGTCTGGCTATAAGACAGTTGGAGATAGTCATAGGACTGCCCTGTGATGAGCTCGGCATTGACTAGTCCATGTTTGAGACGGGCGCTGATTTTTTCTTTTGGAAGCTGAATGGTCAGTGTTTCTTGGGCAAGATGATGGGGATAAGGGAGTTGATAGTAAGATAAGAGTTCACGCATTTCTAGCTCATGTGCCTGTTTTAACTGATAGAGATGACGTGTATTGCGGGCAAACATACCATTATCAATATAAAGAGAGAGGGCCTTTTGCATGATGAGGTTGGTGTCATAATCAATCAAACTCTTATGTTGTAAAAAACTGGACCGTAGATGATGAGGTAGTACAACTCCCCCTAAGCGCAAAGCCGGAAAGAGGGTGGGAGTAAAAGATTTGATGTAAATGACACGATCATGTGTATCCAGATAATGGAGGGGCAAGGTCTTTGCAGCATCGAAGTCCGCCAGATAATCGTCCTCAATTACATAGACATCATATTGGTCTGCTAATTGCACAATTGTCTCTTGGGTGTTACGAGTATAGGTTGTGCCCAAAGGATTGTGGAGACGGGGAATGGTATAGAAATACTTAATCTTTCCACTTTTAAAAATTGTCTCTAGTTGAGCAAGGTCAATTCCATTTAAGGACCGCTCAATCGTTTGATAGGGGAGTTTCTGTTCCTCTAATAGAGTTTTCATTCGATAGTAAGTTGGCTCTTCAATCAGGATTCCCTGTTTGCCTGAAGATAGTTGCATTTGTGTTAGGATGTAGAGAGCTTGTTGGCTACCTGCTGTAATGACCAGTTGGTCTTTTTTACAATAAACATGGTAGTCCATGAGGAGCCGGTAGAGCGAGTCAATCAATTCCTCCAACCCTTCCTGCTGATGATAATAATTAAAAAGATATTTTTCCCGACCAACAAGGCTTTCATGGACGCAGGTTCGAAAATCATCGTAGGGTAGCTGCAAAAAATCCTCTGGATTCAGCGAGAGGGTCGTGTCCTGAAAATCTTGGTCTTCTAGGATATAATAGCCACTTTTTTCCACTGCATAAATCCGATTTTGGTATTTCAACTCCAGCATGGCTTTTTGAACAGTATCTTTACTACACTGGTATTGTTCGCTGAGCTTGCGAATGGAAGGCAGTTTTTGCCCTCTTTTAAAACGATGTTCTTCAATTCCTGTGATAATATCCTGAATGATTGTTTGGTATTTACTGGTCATAACTGTCCCCCTACAGATAGTATAGCCTCTTTCGGGCCTAGAAACAAGTCTTAGAACCTGTATTCATAAGCTAGCGATTAGAGTTGCTGAGCTGTGAATACAGGTTCTTACAGTTGGATTAGACCATGTAAAAGACAATCGCAAGGTATTGCAAGAGACTCGCTAAAATGATAAATAGATGCCAAATCATATGAAAATAGGGCTTTTTCTTAGCGTAAAATATAGCTCCGATACTATAAGCCATTCCTCCTGCCAACATCAAAAACCAGAATGTTGGCCCTGTTTGAGCAAGGAATTGGGGGAGGATAAAGACAACCAGCCAGCCCATAATTAGATATAGAGTTAAACTGAATCGTTCGTTGATTTGTTTAGCAAAAATTTTGTAAAGAATACCAAAAATCGTTGTTGCCCATTGGATGACTAAGACCAGATATCCCTGCCAATTGGGCATAAGAGTCAATAGGATGGGAGTGTAGCTACCTGCGATGGCAATGTAAATCATGCTATGATCGATAATCCGTAGAATATACTTGTGGGTTGAACCATAGGCCATTGAATGGTAAATGGTGGAGGAGAGGAACATGAGAAAGAGACTAATGATAAAAATAGACACTCCAATCGCCTGGGTCAAGCCAGCATATTCGTAGCTATAAATCGCCGAAAATGGCAGTAAAAGGAGCATGAAAAAGGCACTGACTGCATGAGTAACGGCATTGCCTACCTCTTCTCCGAATGAGAGTTGGAGGGATAGTTTAAAACTTTGATTCATCCGATTCTCCTTTCAAGACTGGAATGAGTGCGAGTGTCGCTTGGTAAGAGTGAAAGGTCTGACAGGCTTTTTGTAAAATCAGTGGTTGTCCCTCATTTTCGATACCAGAAAGGCAGTCCACAAAGGCGTTATACAGCACGGAAGCTTCGTCTGTTTCTTTTAAAATATCAATCATTTCTTGTATAGCTGCAATCGGGAAAATTGGCTTATAAATGCTCAAAACAATCAAGCGAGCGACTTGTGTACGATTGTATTTTTTCTTAATCGGTTTGGGAAGATAGCCGTGTTTGACATAATTATTGACCATAGAAGCAGTAAGAGGCTTTTCACGACTGGCTAAAAAAGGAAGAGTTTGTTGGTTAACATAGAGCAAGACTTGGTCTAAATAGAGATCCAAATCAGGTAATTGCTGCCATTTAGGTAAGGAAATCATTGTATACTCCTTATTATCTAGTTATCATAACTAGATAATAACATCTTATAAATAAAAAAGCAAGAAAAGAGTAAAATGAAGCGTATATGGTATAATCAAAATATGAAAATCATCCTTCCAAATGCGAAAGAATTAAATACCAATTTAGACAATCACCCTTTTGTTCCACTTTCTGAAAAGTCAAGTGCGGTCTTAGCAGCAGTCAGAAAGCTGTCCGTAGAAGAATTGGCGGCTTTTTATAAGCTAAACAGCGACAGGACGGAACTGGAAGTCGACCGCTGGTACAGAATTGCCCATGGACAAGCCAAGGCTTATCCGGCTTGGACACTTTATGACGGTCTCATGTACCGGTATATGAAACGTAGGGATTTAAGTCAGGCAGAAGAGGAATACTGGCAGCATCATGTCCGACTTGCAACAGGTTTTTATGGTCTGATCTCCCCCTTTACCTTGATTTCTCCGCACCGTTTGGACTTTCAAGGGCAGCTCAAAATCGAGGGACAATCGCTCAAGCAATTTTGGCGGGCTCAATATGATGAGCAGGTGGCAGAAGAGGAACTGATTATCTCCCTGTCGTCGTCTGAATTTGAACAAGTTTTCTCACCAGCGATTCAAAAGCGGATGATCCAGATTGTCTTTATGGAAGATCGAGCTGGAAGATTGAAGATTCATTCGACGATTTCTAAAAAAGGGCGCGGTCGTCTCGTTTCACTCATGGCAGAACAGGATGTTCAGACCCTTGATGCGATTCGGCAGCTCACCTTTGATGGCTTTACTTATCGAGCGGATTTGTCAGAGGAGCAAAAAGTAGTCTTTGTGAGAAAACAGCCCTAATGTATTGGTTATCCTAACAAAAAGCATGTCCTAGCATTGAAGCGAGTGACATGCTTTTTGATTTTCAGTATGGAAGAGATTATTTCATTGAAGTGATGATGGTCTCCATTGTGGATTGTAGAAGGGCTGTGTCACTCGTTTTGGCCGAAGCGGTAAAGGTAACGAGTGTGTCATTGATATGGAAAGCGTAGATGTGAACGACGTAATTGGATTGAGTACTAGATGTCTGGCTGAGAGACAGACGATATCCGCGGTAACTACCAAGTGTGACTTCTTCTTTTGTAGGGGTGCTATTTTCAGGAGCAAGTTGGTCAGCTATTTCGTTGAGGCCGACGGTATAGCCTGCTGTAGAAACACCGCGGATAGATAGGCGGATTCCGTTTGTTCCATCTTGATAAATGATTGTATCAGCAGGAGCACCTTCTGTTTCTTGCTTCCAGCTAGTTGGAAGAGAAACTGTTAGAGCGGAATTCGGAATGGTGGCCGCTTGCTCATAACGGAAGTTCACTTGTTTGGTAGTAGTGAGTGTAGTCCAAGAAGCTACGGCTTGGGTTAGAAATTCTTGGGTTTTATTAGCGTTCTCAGGATGCGCCACAAGGCTAATCAAGCGATAATCTTCACCTTCTTCGTAGAAAAAGAGAAGCAATTGTTTTTCTTTATTGACTTCTTTGGTATAAAGGAAGCCAGATTTACCCGCGATGGTTGTCTGGGTTAGCTGAAGATTTTCTGATTTGGTTTCTTCTGAATTGTTTAACAGCGAGCGAGCAAAGTCTTCCAGCGATAGTGGCGAATCAACCTTAGCATAGCGATTGGCCGTCATAAAATAATCATTTCCAGCAGAATAGGCTGAAAAATCATTGCTGGTATCATTCTCGCTCGCAATCCAATCGCTCGGTACTTGAATCGAAAATAAGCCAGATTTAGCGGTCATTGGTTTGAAGTCTGAAGTGGTAAATGAATTTGTTAAAGCAGGCAACTCAGAAGAAGGACTGTTCTTTTCTGATGGACGAGAGCAGGCCGTTAACAAGGCTAGCGCCACAAGGCTACCAGCTCCCATGCGGTATAGTAATTTCATGTTCATGGTATTCCTCCTACTTTATATTATAAGCTATCTTATCCTTTTTTCCAATAGATAAGGTTGCAAAAAAATAAGAATGAAAAAACTAGAGACGCAAGCCTCTAGTTTGATACATTTACCCAATAGCTTCTAGGAGATTAGCAGCTTGTTTTTCGAGTTGTGCAGCTGTTTCTTCTGACAGAAGGAATTGACCAGCTCCCCATGCTTCTGGATTGATTGGTGAAGCCGTAAATTCACCGATTACTTTTGTGCGGATGAAGGGGAGAAGTTCTTTGTAGGCCGTAAAGAGTGGCTCGTGTCCACCATTTGCAACTGCAGAGACTGTCACTAATTTATCTTGTAAGACAGAAGGTCCTTTTGGATCTGACAAGTCAAGAGCACGGCTGAGCCAGTCAAGAATATTTTTCACAGGACCAGGAATACCGTAGTTGTAAACAGGGGAGAAGATCCAGATAGCATCTGCTTGTTCAACTGCTTGACGAGCGGCAGCAATTGCAGGAAGAACAGGTGTTTCAAGATCTTGACTGAAAACGGGAACTTGGCTATAGTCCAAATAGGATACGGTCGCTTTCCCTTTTAGCAACTCTTCGGCTTGTTTTGCCATTTGGTGGTTGAATGAACCTTCCCGTAGTGAACCAACTAAAAATAATACATTTGCCATGTAGATGGCCTCCTTAAAAGATAATAAATAGTGCCTTCGTCTACTGACAAACTAGTCTGCCAGAAAGGCTATGAAGATAGGATAACAAAAATATCACTAATTAGCAATAATTTTGTTTTATCTTTTGAATTTTTTTAAAATAGCATTCAATGTTTCTTGTTCTTTGAGGCTTAACACATCAAAAATCTGCCCTACATTGTCATAATGCTCAGGGAGAATCGCTTCAATCGTCTTGCGACCAAGATCGGTCAAGTGAATCCGAGAAGCGCGTTTATCATGACAATCTGGAACTTTGGTAATGTAGCCGTCTCGTATCATGTTTTTGATGACAACGGTCATGTTGCCAGATGTGCTCAGCAGTTTATCAATTAATTCTTGAATGCGGAGATCACCCTTGTTATATAGAATCTCTAAGACACCAAACTGTCCCATGGTCAAATGATGCTTTTTCATGGTTTCGGCTTCTTGTTTGTAGATGGTATCAGAGGCTCTGTGTAGGATAATGAGACTGTGGAGGGCTTCTTGATTGCGCTCAATGGCTTTTTCGACTTTTTCTATCATAGGACTAGTGTAGCAATATTTAGACGGAACTGCAAGAGGAAGTACTTTTCAAAGCAGTGAAATCAGAAAAGAGGATTGTTGAAAAAAATGGGTCAAATTACTAGAAAAAATAGCATTCTAGCCCAAGATATAGTATAATAATTCTATTATGGCAAAAAAGAGAAATGCATCTTATAAACATAGTATGTCACTTGCAAAGCAATATGCAGTAGGCTTATTTGTTCTTGTATCTGTTCTTATTTTTTCCTTTCTCTATATTTTAGAGGCTTCTGCCAAGCCTTTTTTAGAAGGTCAGCAGCATGCAGAGCAGATAGCGGTGGACTATGCTGGAGTGACGTCAATTGCGAGTGTTGCTCGTTATACGGGAGAGACAAGTTATTATAGTGTTTCAGGGAAAAATCAGTCAGGAGAAGATATTTTGGTCTTGATACCAGAATCGTCTTCTGATATTCTTGTCTACAAGGCTGTGGATGGGATTTCTCAAGAGGAAGCCAAAGCCACTGCTAAAGAAAATGGAGCAGGCAAAATCACAAAAGTAACCTTTGGTTATGCAAAAAATCAACCGATTTGGGAAGTCAAGTCTGGCCAAGCCTACTACATCATTTCTTTTGAAAACGGAACATTTCTGAGTAAGGAGGGAATATGAAGCTATCAAAACGAGTGCTTGAAATGGAAGAAAGTGTGACCCTGGCTGCGGGTGCGCGTGCCAAGCAGTTAAAGTCAGAAGGAAGGGATATTTTATCCTTAACCTTGGGAGAACCTGACTTCACCACCCCAGAAAATATTCAAGAGGCAGCGATGGCTGCTATTAGAGATGGTCGTGCTAGCTTTTACACGGTTGCAAGTGGTCTTCCTGAGTTGAAAGCAGCTATTAGCCAGTATTTTGAGAAGTTTTACGGATATGCAGTCGCTTCCAATCAGGTGACAGTAGCTACAGGGGCAAAATTCTCTCTTTATACTTTTTTCATGAGTGTCATCAATCCACTTAATGAGGTGATTATTCCAACTCCTTATTGGGTCAGTTATGCAGACCAAATCAAAATGGCTGAAGGTGTACCTGTTTTTGTGCAGGCAAGAGAAACCAATGATTTTAAGGTGACGGTAGAGCAATTAGAAGCGGCGCGGACAGACAAGACCAAGGTCTTGGTCCTAAATTCACCGTCTAATCCAACTGGGATGATTTATAGCAGGGAGGAACTTCTTGCGATTGGAAATTGGGCTGTAGAGCATGATATTCTCATTCTAGCAGATGATATCTATGGACGGCTTGTCTATAATGGGAATACGTTCACACCGATTTCTAGTTTGTCAGAGGCCATTCGTAAGCAGACCGTTGTAATCAATGGTGTATCTAAGACCTATGCCATGACTGGTTGGCGAATTGGCTATGCAGTTGGAGAGCCAGAGATTATTGCTGCAATGACCAAGATTGCGGGACAAACAACGTCCAATCCAACAGCCGTGGCTCAATATGCAGCGATTGAAGCCCTAGTTGGCGAGCAGGACACAGTAGAGAAAATGCGCCAAGCCTTTGAAGAGCGACTCAATACCATTTATCCATTGTTGGCTGAAGTTCCAGGGTTTGAAGTGGTTAAGCCACAAGGTGCTTTCTATCTTTTCCCAAATGTAAAAAAAGCCATGGAGATGAAAGGTTTTACGGATGTGACAGCCTTTACAACAGCTATCTTAGAAGAAGTAGGGGTTGCCTTGGTGACGGGAGCAGGTTTTGGTGCACCAGAAAATGTTCGACTTAGCTATGCGACAGACCTTGACACTCTCAAAGAAGCTGTTGAACGCTTGAAAGCATTTATGGAGAGTTAAGCAAAAAATGGAGCTTTGTCTTCGTTGCTGTGGACCACTGCCTAAGAAGTTAAAATAGCATTATACAAAAGAACAGGAGAAATTATGTCTAAAGATTTAGTATCGATTATTGATGTCAAAGACCATGTTGGGGAAAAAGTGACCATTGGTGCTTGGGTTGCCAACAAATCAGGAAAAGGAAAACTTGCCTTCTTGCAACTTCGTGATGGAACTGCTTTTTTCCAAGCAGTTGCCTTTAAGCCAAACTTTATTGAAACCTTTGGTGAAGAAGAAGGAACAGCTAAGTTTGATACCGTTAAAAAACTCAGCCAGGAAACATCTGTGCTAGTAACAGGTATCGTCAAAGAAGACGCGCGGTCAAAATTCGGCTATGAGCTGGATATTACGGATCTTGAGGTAGTTGGTGATTCAAAAGACTACCCAATTACACCGAAAGAACACGGAACGGATTTCTTGATGGACAATCGTCACTTGTGGCTCCGTTCTCGTAAGCAAATGGCTATTATGCAAATCCGTAACGCTATTATTTATGCGACTTATGAGTTCTTTGATCGCAATGGCTTTATCAAGTTTGACAGCCCAATCCTGTCTGGAAATGCGGCAGAAGATTCGACAGAATTGTTTGAAACAGATTACTTTGGGACACCTGCCTACCTGAGCCAATCAGGACAATTGTACTTGGAAGCAGGAGCGATGGCACTTGGTCGTGTCTTTGACTTTGGTCCAGTATTCCGCGCAGAAAAATCAAAAACACGTCGTCACTTGACGGAGTTCTGGATGATGGATGCGGAGTATTCCTTCCTTTCTCATGATGAATCATTGGACTTGCAAGAAGCCTACGTAAAAGCATTGATTCAAGGTGTTTTGGACCGTGCACCACAAGCTCTTGAAACCTTGGAACGTGATACAGAACTCTTGAAGAAATACATCGCTGAGCCTTTCAAACGTGTATCCTATGATGATGCCATTAGCCTTCTTCAAGAGCATGAAGCAGATGAGGATACAGACTACGAACATTTGGAGCATGGAGATGATTTTGGTTCTCCTCATGAAACATGGATTTCAAATTACTTTGGTGTGCCAACCTTTGTGGTCAACTATCCAGCAAGTTTCAAGGCTTTCTATATGAAACCAGTTCCTGGTAATCCAGAGCGCGTGCTTTGTGCAGACTTACTAGCACCAGAAGGCTACGGAGAAATTATCGGAGGTTCTGTCCGTGAAGATGATTACGATGCCCTTGTTGCTAAAATGGACAGCCTTGGTATGGATCGTTCAGAGTATGAATTTTACCTTGACCTCCGTAAATACGGCTCCGTTCCCCACGCAGGATTTGGAATTGGGATTGAACGGATGGTAACCTTTGTCGCTGGGACCAAGCATATCCGTGAAGCCATTCCATTCCCACGTATGCTACATCGCTTAAAACCATAGTCATTTCATCCTTGTCTGTGCAAATAGATGAGGATTTTTTGCTATAACAGATAGAAAAAACAAGTTTACTATGTTATAATTGTATAAAATTTAGGAGGTTGATCTGATGAAAAAAATAATAATTTGTATGGGCTTAAGTTTGTCTTTATTTGCGCTCACTGCTTGTGGAGAAAATCAGGGATCAACTAGTTCAGAAGCACCAGTTGTTCAACAGATTGCTGGAAAAGAAGCACCAGCCTTTACGATTAAGGATAAAGATGGAAAGAATGTTTCTTTAGCTGATTTTAAGGGGAAAAAAGTGTATCTCAATCTTTGGGCTAGTTGGTGTGGGCCTTGTAAGCATGAAATTCCAGAATTGGAAGAGGTCTATCAAGGACTGAAAGATCAGGAGGATCTTGTGTTCCTATCTGTTGTGTCTTCGGCTGAAAAAGAGTTTGAAAATGAACGACCAGCTGAGCAGTCTAAGGATTCAATATTAGAAGTGGCAGATGAGCTAGGAATTACTTATCCAGTCTTGTTTGATACGAAGGATCAGGTCTTTAAATCTTATCAAGTTCGGGCCTTTCCGACCCATGTTTTTATCAATAGTGACGGAACTATTGCACAAAAATTCGAAGGAGCCATGACCAAAAAGGAATTGGAGAGCCGCCTAAACAGTTTGAAGTAAATATATAAAAATAGTCAACAGTCCGTTGTAATGGAATTGGTTTCATGACATACAAAAAGAGAGTGAGACAATCAATTTCTATAAAATCAAGATAAAGTCCTGCTCTCTTTTAAGTGTGCTCAGTTATGTGTCCCATTCAACCGTTTGAAGTGAGATGGTCTGACTTTGGTTGATGAGTTTTGAAACGGGACATCGGCTATGGGCCTGCTGGACGAGGCGTTCAGCTCCTTCAAGTGTGAATCCTTCGATACTAGCTTTGGCATTAACTTGAAAGTAGTACCCTGTGCCAATCGCTACTTCCCTATGGAGTTCACAGGTCACTTCAATCCGTGATTGATTGCTTTGTTTCTGGCTTTCCAAGAGGGCTTGAATGGTTGCATTGAGGCAGGTGGTCCAAGCAGTTGCTATGAGTTCCTCGGGATTGAAACCCTCGTCAGTAGTCAGGGGGTGAGCGGTCTGAACTGATTTTTGGCTGGATAAAATAACTTGTCCATGAATGCCCTCTTGGTTGGTAGCGGTGACGGAATATAGCATCAAAATCTCCTAATCATCTTTTTCATCAATACTTTATTATACACCAAAGAGGCAAAGAAGTAGATAAGAACGATTTGCCTCTTCACGACAAACGCATGAAACGGTCTTCGGCTTTTTTCTACCTCAAACACTTTTTTGATTTAAAGTAATCGTTTTAAATACTGGTCAAAGGATAGACTAAGGACATATTTCTTACGACGCATGCTCATTTTCTTTCCAAAATCCAACCG
>NZ_JBFRYH010000017.1:0-36632 GCF_040984445.1 Streptococcus handemini | reverse complement strand
TAGACTGCAACATGACCGTGGGCGCTTTAAAACAGCCCAGAATGCCATTATCGGGGCAGAGTTTAAGACGGCAACCCCAACAGAAACACCCTACTTAATGACTCAATGGGCGGACAATACCAGCTATAGACTAGAAAGCGCCAAAGGTATTTCCGAATTGCTTGAGGTGTTGGCAGATACCCATATCCAACTGGAGCGTATCCACCCATTTTCAGACGGAAACGGACGGACTGGACGGCTTATCATGATGTATTTAGCCATGAGATACTTAAATGCCCCCGTCATCATTAGCAAAGATGACCGCGCCAAATATATGGAGCTTCTGGCCAATCAAGATACCGCTGGACTTGCTGAATTGCTCAAGCAATCACTGGATTACGAGAAGGATAGAGTGGCCCAGTTTTGATTATAGTTACAAACTATAAGGAAAATCAAAAATTGTTACTTTGATGAACTGAAAACAAGCCTATGACAATTAGAAAATTCAATTTTTTCCATTTTTTCGATTTTAGAGAAACCTATGGCAATCTATGGATTATTGTTTTTAGCTATACCCCTTTGACAATTTTATCAATTAACATTATACTTAGTAGGAAAGATGAAAATTTTTTGATGCTAACCGCTAACGGTTGCGCCAAATAAAAAAGCCCTCAAGTATCCTACTACTTGGGGGCTTCGTGCTATTTTAGCACTACCTAGGTTATTTCTTACCTAACCACTCATCAAGCAATTTGCCAACAAAGTAACTGATAATCGCTTCAAGTAGTGCGGTAAGAAAAAGAATGAAAATTTTTGACACTTTCCGCCTCACCTCCCTTCTAAGGCGGTGTAGGTTGTGCCATTGGCTATTATATCAAATCGCCTAATTTTCTACAAGCTCATATAAGCCGATTTAAGGCATTTCAGTCCTATCTGGTATAATTGACCACCTTACCCAAAACAAACGAAAATAGGGGCTATTTTTAGCTCTCCGCATGATATAAACTTTATTCAATCTAAAATCTCTTTTATAACGGCTTGCCTGCTGATGGAAAGGTTTATGATCATGAAAATAACAGAAGTCAAAAAGAAAGACGGCAGCATTGTCTACCGTGCCAATGTCTATCTAGGTGTAGACAACATAACAGGTAAGAAAATCAAGACCAGCATAACAGGACGGACAAAAAAGGAGGTTGGCAGAAAAGTAAAGTATGCGCAACAGGAATTTCAAAAAACAGGGGCGACACGCTTCAAGACGGTACAAGTTGAAAATTATAAAGAGTTGGCTGAACTATGGTTGGAAAGCTATAAATTGACCGTAAAGCCACAAAGCTACCACTGTACCTACTTTTTATTCAAAAAGCATATACTGCCAGCTTTCGGCGATATGAAATTAGAAAGTATCACCCCGCCACTTATTCAAGATTTCATCAATACATTATCGAAAAAACTGGTGAATTTTAAAACAATACATTCTATCAACCGCCGTATTCTTCAATATGCAGTCGTCATGCAATTGATTCCATATAATCCAGCACGGGAAATTATTCTGCCAAACAAACAAAAAGAAGGGCGCAAGGCTATAAAGTTCATTGACCCCGAACATTTAAAAAAGTTTTTAGACCACATGGAAAAATTATCCCAGCAGAAATACGGTTATTATTTCGATTATGTCCTGTATAGTGTTCTATTGGCGACTGGTTGCCGATTTGGGGAGTTGGTAGCCCTTGAATGGTCTGATATTGACTTAGAAAAAAGAAAAATCAGCATAAATAAGGCTTATAACCGCATTCTAAAACATGTAGGAAGCCCGAAGAGTAAAGCAGGAACAAGGACAATCAGCATAGACAAAAAAACGGCGCTTATACTGAAACAGTATCGCAACCGCCAACGGTTAATATATTTAGAATTGGGAGCGCCTGCACCCTCCGTGGTATTTGCTACACCGCTTCAAAAGTATCAAAATTTAGCGGTAAGGCAATCCGCATTAGATAGACGTTGCAAAGAAACGGGCATACCTCGCTTCACCTTTCACGCTTTCCGCCATACCCACGCTAGTCTACTGTTGAACGCTGGCATTAGTTACAAAGAACTCCAGCACCGTCTAGGACATGCCAATATATCCATGACATTGGACGTATATTCTCACCTATCAAAAGAAAAAGAAAATGAAGCTGTTTCCTATTTTGAAAAAGCCATAAATAGCCTATAAGGTGAACAAAAAGGTGAACAAATTTACATTTTTAGAGGTGTAAACCTCCCAAAACCTTATTATATCAACGTTTTCAAGGGGTAAAATAGAACATTATGACTAATTTAAAATTTCAATCCGTCTTCGACATCATCGGACCTGTCATGATTGGTCCGTCATCTAGCCATACAGCAGGAGCTGTCCGCATCGGAAAAATCGTATCATCTATCTTTGGAGAAACGCCAACAGAAGTCGAATTTCAACTCTACAATTCATTTGCTAAAACCTATCGGGGCCACGGAACTGATGTCGCCCTAGTAGCCGGTATCTTGGGAATGGATACAGATGACCTTCGCATTCCAGACTCCCTTGATATTGCCCGTGAAAGAGGCATCAAGGTCTACTGGAAAATCAATAAGGAAAGTAATACACCCCATCCCAACACAACCCGTATCATCATTAAAAATGAACACAAGTCCATCTCTGCAACGGGTGTGTCCATTGGGGGAGGAAATATTCAGGTGACCGAGCTAAACGGCTTTGCAGTCAACCTCAACATGAACACCCCAACCATCATCATCGTCCACCAAGATGTGCCTGGAATGATTGCAAAAGTAACGGATATTCTATCAAAATATGACATCAATATCGCTCAAATGAACGTGACCCGTGAAAGTGCTGGAGAAAAAGCGATTATGATTATTGAAGTCGATTCCAGGCAATGTGGTGACTCCATTGCTGAAATTGAAGAAATTCCACATTTACACAATGTCAACTTCTTTAACTAGAAAGAGAAAATATGTTTTATACAATTGAAGAACTGGTAACACAGGCAAATCAAGATTTTTCAGGTAATGTTGCTGAACTCATGATTGAAACAGAAATCGAGCTGACTGGACGCTCTCGAGAAGAAATATTGACACTGATGTCAAGAAACTTGACAGTTATGAAAGCATCCATTATTGATGGTCTAACAGAGAGCAAATCTGTATCTAGGTTAACAGGAGGCGACGCTGCTAAACTTGAGCGCTATATCCAGTCTGGCAAAACCTTATCAGACAAAACGATTCTCTCTGCCGCCCGCAATGCTATTGCGGTAAATGAATTAAATGCTAAGATGGGATTGGTCTGCGCTACCCCAACTGCTGGATCTGCCGGTTGCTTACCAGCTATCCTCGGAGTTGCTATTGATAAACTTGGACTAACTGAAAAAGAACAACTTGATTTTCTCTTTTCAGCAGGTGCTTTCGGACTTGTTATCGCTAATAATGCGTCTATTTCAGGAGCAGAGGGTGGCTGTCAGGCAGAGGTTGGTTCTGCTGCCGCCATGTCTGCTGCCGCACTTACGTTAGCCGCAGGGGGCTCTGCCTTTCAAGCGAGCCAAGCTATCTGCTTTGTGATAAAAAACATGCTTGGGTTAATCTGTGATCCTGTTGCTGGCCTTGTAGAGGTTCCTTGTGTGAAACGAAATGCTATGGGAGCAAGCTATGCACTTGTTGCAGCGGATATGGCTCTCGCAGGCATAGAGTCAAAAATTCCAGCAGATGAGGTTATTTTAGCCATGTACCAAGTAGGTTCTACCTTGCCCACTGCCTTTCGTGAAACAGCTGAGGGTGGTCTTGCTATTACACCAACTGGTAAACGCCTCGCTCAACATATCTTTGGAAAAAACTAAAAGTTGGGGAAACCCAGCTTTTTCATCGTAAAAAAAGACCGAATCACCTTCGATCTTTTTACAGGGCTTAATACCAGCCATTAGCCAACCAAAATTCCTGAGCAGCTGACCATGAACCATAACGATTAGTCACATAGGCGTCTGCTACACGCTCTTGATTTTCTGCCGAATAGTCACCATTTAAATAACTATCTGTCAACTGGTAACGACCATAGTAAATGCCATTTTGAGCAGTGTAACTACCACCCGATTCTTTTTGTGCAATCCATTCCTTAGCGGCTGCTTCATCTCCTGCAACAGTTGAGGCATAACCTACAGGCGCTTCAGCAACTGCCGGTACTTCTTCAACAGATACTTCCTGAATAACGGGAGCTGAACTTGCAGGTACAGCACGAACTGCTGGTGGCAGTTTTACATTTGTGATAGTTTGACCGCTTGTTTTACCATTTCCTAATTCTATTTCTTGATCTACGTAAATCAAATTTGGATTGGTAATTTTGTTTAATGAAACAAGTGATTCGACGGTTGTTTTATAGGTTACAGCAATCTCAGATAGCGTATCACCAGCCTTCACCTTATAAGTATCAGCATGAACAGCATTTGTCATCAATAGTGAACCCATAGCAATAAATCCTGCAATCATGAATTGGAATTGTTTCGTTGTAAGTGTCATTTTATCTGTATAATCCTTTCTCTCAACTGACATCTATCATACAACTCTAATATTACTCTGACTTTGTGAAAAGGTTACAAATATTACAAATACGTTTAAATTAGACAATAAAAGCACCAAAATGGCGCTTTTTCTCATCTTTTCACTAACTTTTTAAGTAATAAAGAAGAATTCCTAAACCAAGAATCACCAACAAAGCAAGACTATCTGCTAACTTCCATTGTAACATGCGATACTTCGTTCGACCTTCTCCACCCTGATAGCCACGCGCTTCCATAGCCGTTGCTAAGGCATCTGCCCTTTTAAAACTAGAAGCAAATAATGGAATCAGAATCGGAATAACAGATTTTACCTTCTGAACAAGACTCCCCTCGCCAAAATCAACTCCCCGTGCCCGCTGCGCATTCATAATCCTTGTTGTATCATCCATAAGGGTTGGAACAAACCGCAAACTCATGGACAACATCAAACCGATTTCATGCACTGGAACCTTCACATAAGTCAAAGGAGCCAAACCTGCTTCAATACCGTCTGCTAAACTAAGGGGCATAGTGGTTAGCGTGAGCAACGTCGAAAGGAAGATAATCAAAACAAATCGCACAAAAATGATTCCTGCCTGCTGAACTCCTTCCTCCGTCACTTTCAAAATCCAAAATTGCCATAAGACATCGTGACCACCTGTAAAAAAGACTTGAAACAGGGTTGTAAAGAGAATAATGCCAATCATGGGCTTTACTCCATTGAGGAAAAATCTCAATTTAATCTTGGATAAAAAGATGACCAGTAGTACAAATGAAAATAACAAGATATTTGTCACCAGATTATTTGCCCAGAAAATAATCAATAAAAAACTCATCATAACGAGCAATTTACTTCTTGGATCCAGACGATGTATGATGGAATCACCTGGAATATAGCGACCTAAAATTAACTTATCCATGAGCCACCACCTCAATCAATTCCTCCATTGTAATCGGCAGACGCTCAAAGACAAATCCTCTGCGCTCCAAATTCGCTGCAAATTTCGTAATTTTAGGAACACCCAATTGAATACTCTCCATAAAATCAACATCTTGAAAAATTACAACCGGTTTCCCTGATTTTACCAATTTTCCATTGGCCATAATAAACACATAATTCGCAAAATGTGCTACATCATCCATCAAATGCGTTACAAGAACAATGGTCATCCCTGCTTGGTGAAGCTGTTTAAAAATAGCCATCAATTCCTTTCGCCCTGCTGGATCAAGTCCGGCCGTGGGCTCGTCAAGCACTAGAACCTTTGGCTCCATAGCCAAAATCCCAGCAATTGCAACCCGTCGCATTTGCCCGCCAGATAATTCAAAGGGGCTACGATCAAATAACTCTTCAGATATTCCTACTAGAGCTAGCTTTTCACGTGCAATCTCCTCAGCCTCTTCTCTTGAAATACCGAAATTCTGTGGTCCAAAGGCAACATCTTTTAGAACCGTTTCTTCAAAAACCTGACTTTCTGGAAATTGGAAAACGAGTCCCACTTTTTTACGTACTTGTTTAATATCCTTGTTGATAGATGTTGGAGTAATACAAAAATCATCAATGAAAACCGTCCCAGATGTAGGGATATTAAGACCATTTAATAACTGTAAAATGGTCGATTTTCCTGATCCTGTATGACCGATAATAGCAGTGTAAGAGCCATCTACAATCTCCAAATCAACACCAAAAAGTGCACGTCCTTCAAAAGGCGTGTTCGCTTGATATGTATAATCTACTTGTTGGAGAGTAATGCCCATAATGCTTCTTCTAATTCCTCTTCTGTAAAATAGCGCAATGGAATGGCTAAACCTTTATCACTTAATTCCTGAACGAGTTTCGCTGTAAACGGCTGATCAAGCCCTAAATCTTGCAAATCATCACGCATAAACAATTCTGCAGGACTGCTAATTGACTCAATCTTGCCCTGCTTCATCACCATCACCCGATCACTCAAGGCTACCTCATCTAAATCATGGGTAATGGAAAGAACAGTAATCTGATACTTTTCCTTAATTTCTTTAACAATCCGAATTAACTCTAACCGTCCTTCAGGATCTAACATGCTAGTTGCTTCATCAAGGATAATAATACTCGGGCGTAAAGCAACGACGCCAGCAATCGCAACACGTTGTTTTTGACCACCAGAAAGCCTTGCAGGTTCCCGTTTTTTAAAGTCAGCCATTCCAACAAGTTCTAAAGCCTCATGAACCCGTTGTGTCATTTCTTCTAATGGAATTCCTTGGTTTTCGAGACCGAAAGCAACGTCATCTTCAACAGTTGCCCCAACAAACTGATTATCCGGATTTTGAAAAACCATACCAATCTGGCGACGTTTCTCCCAGACATTTGAAGGTGTCAAAATATCTCCAGAAATGATAATTTCTCCCGATTCAGCCTCCAAAAGACCATCAATCAAGCGTACTGTAGTTGACTTACCGGAACCATTGTGACCAATGATTGATAACCATTCCCCTTGTTTCACGTGAAACGTTACATCATCAAGAGTATAGTGGTGATCTTCTACATCGTATTTATAGCTTACATGCTTTACTTCAATTATATTTGTCATTACTGAAAAGTATCCTTAAATAAATAGGAAGTCCCCTTAAAATAATCATAACCTGAATACAAAGTGAAAAATAAGGCGATGTAAAGAGTGATTGTTCCTAATAATTGCCAGTGAACCAATAAAAAGATAATCGCAAACATCTGAGAAAATGTTTTAATTTTACCAGGCATTGCTGCTGCAAGTACCGT
Organism: Streptococcus handemini; assembly: GCF_040984445.1. Lineage (NCBI taxonomy): Bacteria > Bacillati > Bacillota > Bacilli > Lactobacillales > Streptococcaceae > Streptococcus > Streptococcus handemini. The sequence continues at coordinate 29,339 of NZ_JBFRYH010000017.1, read as the reverse complement.
TCCACCATTTTCAACCAAGAGCAACCGCAAACCAGTTACCGCTAATTCGCGACAAATAATAATTGCCACAATCCATGCTGGAGCAAATCCTAGCTCAACTAGCATGATAAAAGCTGTCATGACGAGAATCTTATCTGCCATTGGATCCGCAAATTTACCAAAATTGGTGACCACCTGCCATTTACGTGCTAAATAACCATCAAGATAGTCTGTCAAACTAGCAAGTGCAAACAAGATCGCTGCTACAATATGAGCAGTAAGACTGTTCCAAACACTTAAAACTAGAATAAATAGCGGAATTATCAAGATACGACCAAGTGTCAAAGCATTGGGAATATGTTCTTTTTTCATTTTCTTCCTCATTGTTCAATCGTCAGAATCACATTTCCTGACTGATTCATTAAAGCAGATGTATCTAACTTTTGACCCGCAATCGTAATATCAACACCACGAACAACACCTAACACCAGAGTCGCTGTCGAAGTCCCTGCTGGAAGTGTTGCTGATACCGTTGGATTTTCCGCGGACAGGGTAAACCCACCTGCAATCTCAGTATCCGTTAAACTCACCCAGCTTGTCACACTAGACACAGTCAGAGTAACAGCAACCGGTTCTTTAGCTCCCTTAACCGTTACAGCTAATTCGCTCCCACCACCAGAGGTTACCAAGCTAACACCTGATACTTGACTACTAGAAGAAGGAGCAGTAGACGAGGAAGTGCTTGCAGAAGCTTCACTTTCTTTCGCCTCCGTAATCATACTCGAAGATTGCGATACCACGCTGTAAGAAGTACTTGTTTCTGTAATTCGTGCTTGATTTTGGACACGAGTGTATACGATATATGTCACAAAAAAAAGGATAAAAGTCGAAGCTAGCAGTAAATATGTCAAGGGTAGATACGATGTTTTCTTTCGTTTCACTTTATAGCTTCTTCTCAATTCAGATTGTAGCTCTGACTCTTCTCCTGCTTCATAGTACATCACCAAACTATTGTTATCATAAGCATCAATCAAGACCGATGCATCTAGCTCCAACACCTCAGCATAACGTTGTAAAAACGAACGGATATAGGCTTTATCTGGAATAAAATCAAAATCATTGTACTCTAAAGCCTGTAAATATTTGGCATGGATTTTCGTCATTCGTTGCAAATCAGCAAAATTCCAACCACGATTTTCCCTAGCAGCACGCAATACCTCTCCTATACTTTTTTGTCTCATAAGTTCCTCTCTCTATCAATTAGTTTTCAATATCATATTGTACCAAAAAATTAGGGAAATTTCGATGGTAATTTACTTTTATTTTGGAAAAATCATAAAATCTATCATCTCACAGTTAGAAATAAATTGACGTCCAACTTCTATTACTTCCTCCAGTGTCAGACGGTTCAAGAGTTGAGGAATATCAAAAATCGTCTCTGTTTCTGAAACATGCTCTACAAAGTACCCAACTGTAAATTCGGATGAATTGAGACCACGGATAAACTCTCCATACATCTCATTTTTTAAAATGGTAAAATGCTGCTCCGTAACACCATCATCGTGCTCAAAGTTCAACAAGGCCTTTTTTAACTGACTTGAAACAGTAATGGGTTCAGCTGTATCCGCTGTCACCACTACAAAATGGTACCCACTTTGTACCTCAATATGGAACGAAAAAGAGTAATCAATCTTATTTTCACTGTATAAGGTTTGGTATCTCTTAGAGGTACGACCGACTAACATGGATAATAAAAAACTAAGACAAATTCGATAATGCTGCTCTCTCCCTTGTGCAATCAAATCATTTCCTCGCAAGCCAATCGCCATTTTAGGGAGAGCCACCTCGTCATACTCCTTGCGGTCCTGTAATATCGGATTTTTTGGAAGTAAGGTAAAGTTGCGCTTTTTTTCAGCAGTAGCATGATTCTCCGATTGATCCTTCACAATCCATTGAAAGACCTCATGAACATCTATGTCCCCCATGACAACCAATGTCATCTCCTGTGGTTGATAAAACTGCTGAAAATTCTCTTGCAATATCCTAGCAGAAATATGCTCAATAGACTCTCTCGAACCTGCAATATCCTCAGCCAAGGCTGTATCAGGGTACAAACTATTTAGAATTCCCAAGTACAAACGATGATCTGGGTCATCAGCATACATATCAATTTCCTGACCAATAATCTCTTTTTCTCGTTCAACACTCTCCTCTGTAAAATGCGTCTCTCTCACCATTTTCTGTAGTAAGAAAAGAGGCTGACGGAGGTCTTCCGTCGTTGAAAAAAGATAACTCGTCTGGTTAAAACTGGTATAAGCATTTGCATTTGCACCATATTGAGCAAACTCCTGCAGTGCATCACTACCATTTTCCATTTCAAACAGTTTATGTTCTAAAAAATGGGCAATGCCTGCTGGATAACTCTTTTTTGTACCGTCAACATCTGTAAATTCATTGTCAATCGAACCAAACTGAACCTTGAGTATAGCATATGTCTCTTGAAAATCTTTTTTTGGAATCAACACAACTGTCAAGTCATTTGTCAATTTTCCATAATAAACAGGATGCTTCAAGTAAGAGTAGGATTTTTCTGTCAACTTCATCTTTACATTTCAACTCCTTCCATAAAATAAACTGCTTGCAAACGAACAAATTTTGAAGCATGAATAATATCTTCTCTTGAAACTCGTTTGACAGCTTCCATCCATTCTTCTAGCTCTAACTGCTGTTCTCCAAAAATGACCTGATTATAGGCTTGTTCAATCAGCTGTCCCTGCTTATCCTGAGAAAGAGTGGCCGAATGGAGCAACATCTTTTTTGTCAGCTCTAATTCTTCGTCCGTGAAGTGACCTCTTTTTATGGCTAGCAACTGCTTACTGATTTGGCTCATAGCTCTTTTACGCTTGTCTTTATCAATTCCTGCATACACTTTTAAAAGACCCGAAAAAATGTTCAACTGACTGCCGATTGTATAAGCAAGGCCTTCCTTTTCACGGACATTGACAAATAATTTTGAATGAGCAAAACCTCCAAACAAACCATTTAGAACAATTAGAGGAATATGATTGACATCACTGTAAATAAATTGTAAATGATAGGCTAATTCTAAAATGGATTGTCCTGCTTCTTTTCGCTCCATTTTTTCTCTGACAACATTTGAAAAATCCTGCTTATAGATCCACTCTAATTTTGGGTTACGATAAGAAAAGCGAAAGGCTTTCAATTGATTGATAACTTCCTCCTGATCAAATTCTCCAGAAAAGAAAAAATCAATCCGGTCTAGATGAATCATGTCGTGTAAAGCCTTGTAAACTGTCTCTGCTGTTTCTTTTTCTACTAACTGACGCTTTCCAATACGCGGAATTTTCAACGATTCTTCTTCAAAAAACAAGCTCGAGAGTTCCACATTTGCATGATAGAAATGATCTTCCACCTCTGTATCAAGATAGTTTAATAAATTTGTCTTTTCCACATCAAAGAAATCTTGCTCAAAAGCCTCCTTTTTAATCAGTGGCTTAAAGAGACAGGCATATAGAAAATCTAGCATTGGTATCGTCAAATCTGATTTTTCTGGCAGATAGCTTGACTTTACGTAGCTTATTTTTATATCAATCGAATGTACTCGACCTTTTTTTGACACACTAGTGGAGAAGTGCGCGCCGTATAACTCTGCTAAACGCTGATGAAATTGATGAGAATTGGGATATTCTTGATTGGCCATATTCAATAAGTTAGAGAGTAAAACACGACCAGCTACTGTTTTTTGATCCATTGGAGCTGCAAAACGAACCAAAATCTGATTCGTTGTAAACTTTTCTCCCTTTAAAAAATGTACATGAACACCCTCTTGCAATTTCATACCTAACTCCTCTAAAAACATTCTAAATTCAATTATACCATTTTATGGTATAATAAACTGAAACGAGGTAACTTATGGACTACAAATTATATGACGAATACATTCTTTTACAGGCCTTATTAAAGGAAGTTGGAATTATCCCAAGCGGAGGAGCTATCAAGAAATTTTTACAGGAATTTCCCGTCTTTTTTAATGGTGAAAAAGAAGAACGCAGACGCAAAAAAATCCGTATTGGAGATGTTATCAGTATTCCAACCCACAATGCTACGATTACCATTGTTGCACCAACTGAGGACGAGCAAAAACAATATGAGGAAGACAAAGCAGAAAAAGAGCGTATCGCTAAGCTCGTAAAACAGCTAAATGCTCAAAATAAACAAGGAAAGATAACAGTAATTCCTTCTGCTAACACTCCTAAAAACAAAAAGAAAAAAGCTCCTGTCCGCTTCCCAGGTACCTAAGTATGTGGTTAGAATCTTTACGTTTACAACATTTCCGTAATTACCAAGAATTAGACATTCGCTTTCATGACGGATTAAACGTATTTCTTGGACAAAATGCACAAGGAAAGACAAATATCCTAGAGAGCATCTATTTCTTAGCGCTTACCCGCAGCCACCGAACCCGCACAGATAAGGATTTACTTCAATTTCAAGAAAGACATCTTACTCTGAATGGATTACTTCATCGGCAAACAGGTAAACTTCCACTTGACATTGAGTTGACAGAAAAAGGACGTATCACTAAAGTCAATCATCTCAAACAATCTAAATTATCTGATTACATCGGCCATATGAATGTTGTTCTTTTTGCTCCAGAAGATTTACAACTGATTAAAGGATCACCAGCCCTCAGACGAAAATTTATAGATGTCGAGTTAGGACAAATCAAGCCAATCTATCTGTCTGACTTATCTCATTACAATCACATCCTCAAACAGCGAAACACTTATTTAAAATCTGCCAATTCGATTGATGAGACCTTTCTTTCTGTCCTAGATCAACAATTAGCTGAATATGGCAGCAAAGTAATTCTACAACGAATTGATTTTCTAAAGAAATTGGAATTTTTTGGCAACAAAAAAGTGATTGAAATTTCCAATCAAGCGGAAGAATTAACTATTCACTATCAATCTTCTATTAATTTTACAGGTTCAGACAACATAGTTGACAGTTTCTTGACAGAACTAGCAAATTGTCGTAAACGAGATTTGTTCAAAAAAAATACAGGTGTTGGACCCCATCGCGAGGATATTAACTTCTTTCTAAATGGTGTCAATGCCCACTATGGAAGTCAGGGGCAACATCGTAGTCTAGTTCTTTCGCTGAAATTGGCTGAAATTGAACTCATGAAAGAAATAACCAAAGAATATCCTATCTTACTACTTGACGATGTCATGAGTGAACTTGACAACAATCGTCAAGTAAAATTACTAGAAACTATCTCTCGAAATATCCAGACATTTATCACTACAACTAGTCTTGACCACCTTTCAAAATTACCTGATAAAGTAAAAATATTTACTGTCAATCAAGGAATAATTGAAGAAGAGGCTGAGACAAAAGCCCAATCCTAAATATAAAAAGCGAACAAAACTGGTTTTCTGACACTCAGAATTCTGTCTTGTTCGTTTTTTATGTCTAATTTATCAATTTAAAGAATTTCAAAAAATCAAAATCTTTTTGCCTCAAACTCATTGTTTTCTTTACAACTTTGTCAAGTTTAGAATGATTTAACAATACCAAGTAAAATAGCCCCTGCTACAAAACAAATCATCCCTATGATCAACCAACCTACTTCTTTTTTTGTCTTTGTTTCACCTAAAAAGAGAATACCGCAAATAATGGAGATAATCACACCTAATTGGGAAAAACTAAAGGCAATAGCTAGACCAGCCTTTGCAGCTGCAAGTAGCATAAAGATATTTCCAATTCCCCACATGATGCCTACCAAAGCGTTTTTTAAAACAACACCTTCTAATCGAATTTGAAATTTCATAGACAGCATTGCGCCTAGTACCATTCCTACAGCCATTGGTAGAATAACTGCCAAAGCATCAAAATGCATGATGTTATTAAACAAAATAGCATACGATAAATAACCGATTGTGGAGGACGTTAGCGCACGGAATCCTTTCCCAAAATCAGAACCCTTCTCTAAAGCCACTTTATGTGAATCCTGTTTACTCGTGAAGTAAAAACCGATCACTAAGAGGAATAAAGCAATAAACCCCAAGAAAAATTGAATGGATTTGGTCCACTCATCAAAGACAATCGCACCGATTAAACTGCCAACTACCAACTGAGCACCACTGGATAGCGGATTTGCGACAGATACTCCCATATACTGCATCGCTTGAAATTGTCCATATTGACCCATGGACCAAAGCATACCGCCTATTATGCCAAATAACCATAAAGAGGGAGTCATTTCTGGCCTTGCTAAAATCCAAACTATCAAAGCAAACAAGAGAGCGCCTAGTGTCATTCCAAACGTTTGCTGGTTTGGCCTGCCACCAATCTTATTACTGACAAAACCAATACTGCCCCAAGCAACCATGGGGACTAGCGCAAATAAAATACCTTGCATTCTTTCTCCTTTACAACCATATTTACAACTTTGTAAATAATATTTACACTATTGCAAACACAGTTTGCTCTTTTAAAATCTAAAAATACAGCTCTATATTCTAACACAATACCTTTATTTTGTAAAGAAAATACAGAACCTCTGAGCGGATCAGAGATTCTGCTTGGGTATGTATTATTGTACAGAGTAGTTTGGTGCTTCATTGGTGATTTGAACATCATGTGGATGACTTTCCTTCAGACCCGCACCACTCATTTCAATGAACTGGGCATTGTCATGCAATTCTTGGATGTTGGCTGCACCGACATATCCCATACCAGAACGGATACCTCCAAGCATTTGGAAAACAATATCAGCTGCTGCACCTTTGTAGGCTACACGACCTTCGATTCCCTCTGGAACCAACTTATTGGCTTCATTGACAGAACCTTGGAAGTAACGATCGCTTGAGCCTTTTTTCATGGCTGCAATCGAGCCCATTCCACGGTAAGTTTTAAATTTACGACCTTGGAAGATTTCAGTTTCTCCAGGTGCTTCATCTGTCCCTGCAAACATAGAACCAAGCATGACTGCATGTCCACCTGCTGCAAGAGCCTTGACAATATCTCCAGAATACTTAATCCCACCATCAGCGATGATTGTTTTTCCATATTCACGCGCCACTTGAGCTGCATCATAGATAGCTGTTACTTGCGGTACCCCGACACCTGCAATCACACGAGTTGTACAGATTGAACCTGGTCCAATTCCAACTTTCACAACATCAACACCAGCATCGTAAAGGGCACGAGCTCCTTCTGCTGTTGCAATATTTCCAGCAATTAAAGTACGGTCTGGGAAATGCGCACGAATTTCAGCAATTTTGCGAAGAACACCGGCAGAATGTCCATGAGCAGTATCAATCACAATGGCATCTGCGCCTGCTTCAAAAAGGGCTTCTGCACGTTCAAACGTATCTGAAGTTACTCCAACTGCTCCTGCAACAAGGAGACGGCCAAATTCATCTTTCGCAGCATTTGGAAACTCGATGACTTTTTCAATATCTTTAATCGTAATTAAGCCAGACAAACGACCATTTTCATCCACAAGAGGAAGTTTTTCAATGCGATGCTCTTGGAGAATACTTTCAGCTGTCTCTAAATCTGTTCCAACTGGTGCTGTCACAAGGTTCTCACTGGTCATATTTGTTGAAATTGGCTGATCATAATCAGAAATAAAACGCATATCACGGTTGGTAATGATACCCACCAATTTGCGATTTTCCATAGTTTCAACGATTGGTACACCACTGATGCGGTAGCGACCCATAAGCTCATCTGCCTCTTTAATCGTATGGTTAGGGGTAAGAAAGAATGGATCGATGATAACGCCATTTTCAGAGCGTTTTACCTTGCGCACTTCATCGGCTTGTTGTTCAATTGACATATTTTTGTGAATCACACCAAGGCCACCAGCACGTGCAATTGCAATCGCCATTTTGCTCTCTGTTACAGTATCCATGGCCGCTGTAATAATTGGGATATTCAGTGTTAAATTCTTTGCCAGTTTTGTTTGAAGACTGGCATCATTTGGTAAAACATGACTTTCAGCAGGAATAAGCAATACATCATCAAATGTAAAACCTTTTTTCAAAAATTTTGTATCCCAATTAGACATCCACAGATTCCTCTTTTCTTTCTTTATTGAGCTAGACTCGACTTTATTGTTAATATCATACCATTCTATCTGTATTTGTCAATCATTATCCAATGAAAAATAAAAAACTATCGTATTTATTGAAATACACGGTAGTTTTTGAAATTCCTTAGTTAAAATAATGCAGACCCATTGCTGCTTTCACTTCTGATAAGGTTTGAGCAGCTGTTTGACGCGCTATTTCACTACCTTTTTGAAGAATATGATAGACTTCCCCCATGTCCTTCGCAAACTCCAAACGACGTTCACGAATAGGGCCTAATTCCCGCTCTAAGATTTCTAACAAATAGCGTTTTGTCTTAACATCTCCTAGACCGCCTTGCTTATACTGCTCTTTCATCGCCTCTATTTCAGCCTTGTCTTCCTCACGACCAAAAACGTCTAGGTAATGGAAAACCATATTGCCTTCAATCTTTCCTGGATCTTCAACTTTGATATGATCAGGATCTGTATACATACTCATCACTTTTTTCTTCAGAGTATCCATATCATCAGCCAGATAAATCCCATTATTGAGCGACTTAGACATCTTAGCATTGCCATCTAATCCTGGTAATCGACCCGCACCTTCATGGCTAGGATAAATACCTTCTGGTTCAACTAAAACATCCGTTTGATAGGCATGATTAAAGCTACGGACAATTTCACGCGTCTGCTCAATCATCGGTTTTTGATCAACCCCAACTGGTACGTAGTTTGCTTTAAAGGCTGTAATATCGGCTGCCTGAGCAATAGGGTAAACTAAAAATCCAGTCGGGATACTTTCTCCAAAACCTTTTTGAGCAATCTCAGTCTTAACAGTTGGATTCCGCTCCAAACGACCTAGTGAAACCAAGTTCATATAGTACATCGATAGCTCAGCCAATTCTGGAATTTGACTTTGAATGAAGAGCGTAGATTTTTCAGGATCTAATCCTGCTGCTAAATAATCTAAAGCGACCTGTCCAACCGATTCCACAATTTTCTGCGGTTCCTTAGCATGATCTGTCAATGCTTGCTGATCTGCCAAAAAAACAAACATTTCATACTGTTCTTCATTTTGCAAACGAACACGATTTTGTAAACTGCCCACATAATGTCCGATATGTAACTTCCCAGTCGGACGATCCCCTGTTAAGATAATTGGTTTTGTCATGATATTCTCCTTTATCCACAAATAAAGCCCACGCATAGCAAAAGCCATGCGAGGGCGTCAAAGACACGGTGCCACCTCACTTATGAGTCAACTCATCTCATTTGCATGTAAGGCCTGCAAGCCTAATCTTTATTTTTTCAGATTTACAGTCTATATCAGCCCATTCATCAATCACTATTATTTGTTTTCACCTGCCACAAACTCTCTTAAAATAGCCGATTCATTACTCTTCTGATTCTTTTCAATTATATACCCTAAAAAATAGAAAGTCAAGCTATTCAATAACTTGACGACACGGGAAGATTTAGGGATAATAGAAGCTGGAAATTTACAGATAGGATACTGCTATGAAACAAAAAGTAAAAGATTTTGCCTTGGTCACTATTGGATCATTCATTTCTGCTATCGCCTTTAATAGCATGTTTGTTGAAAACCATATTGCTTCTGGAGGTGTTGGAGGACTCGCCATTAGTATGAACGCCTTATTTGGCTGGAATACTGCAAATTTTGTACTCTATGCCAATATTCCACTCCTTCTCCTATGTTTTTTCTTTTTAGGAAAAGAAGTATTTATTAAGACCGTTTACGGTGCCTGGATTTATCCCATTTTCATCAAGTTGACAGCAGGTTTACCAACGTTGACACATAATGTATTACTCGCAGCTATCTTTGGGGGAATTGTTCTTGGATTTGGTCTCGGATTAGTCTTTATTGGCCATTCATCAACTGGTGGTACAGGGATTATCATTCAGTTATTTGAAAAGTATACCCCTATTCCACTAGGAACAAGTATGGCCTTGGTTGATGGAATTGTAGTTGGACTAGGTTTTGTTGCTTTTGATGCAGATACTGTCATGTACTCTATCATTGCTTTACTTTCCATTACCTATGCTGTCAACCTTGTTATGGCAGGAACTGATTCTTCACGGAATGTGATGATTATCTCAAAACACCATACAAAAATAGAAGAATACATTACAAAAGTTGCAGATCGTGGTGTAACCGAACTTCCAATTGTCGGTGGATTTACTGGTCAAGAAAGCCGCATGTTGATGACAACGATCTCACGACTAGAGTATCAAAAATTAGAGACGAATATTCTTGCTATTGATGAAACTGCCTTTATTGTTGTCATGCCTGCGACACAAGTAAAAGGAAGAGGGTTCAGTTTACAAAAAACTCATCAAAATTTAGAAAAAGATATTCTAATTCCGATGTAATTTCAATTGAAAAATCATCTTTTTTAGAGTAGAATAGGACTAATCACAAAAATAGGAGAATCGTATTGCTTACAGTATCAGATGTATCGCTTCGTTTTAGCGATCGAAAATTATTTGACGATGTCAACATTAAGTTTACAGCAGGAAACACATATGGATTGATTGGCGCGAATGGTGCCGGAAAATCCACTTTCCTTAAAATTTTAGCTGGGGATATTGAACCAACAACTGGTCATATTTCCTTTGGACCAGATGAACGCCTTTCTGTACTTCGCCAAAATCATTTTGACTATGAAAACGAACGGGTCATTGATGTCGTTATCATGGGTAATGAACTGCTTTACAGCATCATGAAAGAAAAAGATGCTATTTACATGAAAGAAGATTTTTCAGATGAAGATGGAGTCCGTGCAGCCGAATTAGAAGGTGAATTTGCCGAACTTGGCGGTTGGGAAGCTGAAAGTGAGGCTTCACAACTCCTTCAAAATCTAAATATCGCCGAAGAGCTTCACTACCAAAATATGAGCGAATTGACCAATGGAGAAAAAGTGAAGGTTCTCTTGGCTAAAGCTCTCTTTGGTAAACCAGATGTCCTATTACTAGATGAGCCGACCAATGGTCTTGACATTCAATCGATTAACTGGTTAGAAGAATTTTTAATTGACTTTGAAAATACTGTTATTGTCGTATCTCACGACCGTCATTTCTTGAATAAAGTATGTACTCATATGGCTGACTTAGACTTTGGTAAAATCAAAATCTTCGTCGGAAACTATGATTTTTGGAAACAATCTAGCGAATTAGCAGCGAAATTACAAGCTGACCGTAATGCAAAAGCAGAGGAAAAAATCAAAGAATTACAAGAATTCGTTGCAAGATTTTCTGCCAATGCTTCAAAATCAAAACAAGCAACTTCTCGTAAAAAGATGCTGGATAAAATTGAATTGGAAGAAATCATTCCGTCTAGTCGTAAATACCCATTTATCAATTTTAAAGCTGAGCGAGAAATTGGAAATGATTTGGTAACGGTTGAAAACTTGAAAGTCACCATTGATGGCGAAGTCATTTTAGACAATATTAGCTTTATTCTTAGACCAGGTGACAAGACAGCTCTTATTGGACAAAATGATATTCAAACGACTGCTCTTATCCGTGCCTTGATGGGGGATATTGAGTACGAAGGTACAATTAAATGGGGAGTAACAACTAGTCAATCTTACCTACCAAAAGACAATAGTCGCGATTTCGCAACTGACGAATCCATTCTTGACTGGCTTCGTCAGTTTGCAAGCAAAGAAGAAGACGATAATACCTTCTTGCGTGGCTTTTTAGGGCGCATGCTCTTTTCTGGTGACGAAGTGAATAAATCTGTTAATGTCCTCTCAGGAGGAGAAAAAGTGCGCGTGATGCTCTCAAAACTCATGCTCCTCAAATCAAATGTCCTTGTCCTTGATGACCCAACCAATCATTTGGACTTAGAATCGATTTCTAGTTTAAATGACGGATTGAAAGCCTTTAAAGAATCCATAATCTTTGCTAGTCACGATCATGAATTTATTCAAACCTTAGCAAACCATATTATTGTTATTTCAAAAAATGGTGTCATTGACCGCATTGATGAGACCTATGACGAATTCTTGGAAAATCAAGAAGTACAATCAAAAGTAAAGGAACTCTGGAAAGACTAAGAGAAAAGGCGAAAGTATCGCCTTTTCTTAAAATATAGAAATAATATGATGACTTTAAAAAAATATTCAAAAATATTACTTTATCTTCTCTCGTTCTTCCTACCTATTTTTATTATAGGTATTATTCTAGCAATGAAAGGAATTTGGTGGGGAAGCGAGACAACTATTTTAGCAAGTGATGCCTTTCACCAATATGTTATCTTTAATCAGGTATTGCGAAATGCACTGCATGGTAACGGCTCATTATTTTATACCTTCACTAGTGGATTAGGACTAAATTTTTATGCCCTTACATCTTATTATCTCGGATCCTTCCTATCTCCACTAACTTACTTTTTTGATATAAAGAGTATGCCCGACGCTCTCTACCTCTTTACACTAATGAAATTCGGATTGACAGGTCTGTCAACTTACTTCAGCCTATCTCATATTTATAAAAAACTGGCTCCATTTCTAGCTATTTGCCTCTCTACAAGTTTTGCCCTCATGAGTTTTTCAACCAGTCAATTAGAAATTAATAGTTGGCTAGATGTATTTATATTAGTCCCACTTGTGTTACTTGGTTTACACAAGTTACTAAATGGTAAAGGAAGAGTTCTCTATTTTGTCTCCCTACTCTGCCTATTTATTCAAAATTATTACTTTGGTTATATGCTAGCACTATTTTTAGTGATTTGGGTTCTTTTACAAATTTCTTGGGACATAAAAAAACATGTTAGATACGTTATTGATTTTGTAGTTGTTTCCATCCTCTCGGGAATTTCTAGTATGATTATGCTATTGCCAACCTACCTTGATTTAAAAACACATGGTGAGACATTTACAGAAATTCTCAATTGGAAAACGGAAAATTCTTGGTATTTGGATGTATTCGCTAAAAACTTAGTAGGCAGCTATGATACAACTAAGTTTGGTGCAATTCCTATGATTTACGCTGGAATTTTTCCTTTGCTATTTGCTCTACTATTCTTTACAATCAAATCAATCAGTTGGCAAGTAAAGACTTGTTATGGAATTGCAATCACTTTTATTATTACTAGCTTTTATTTCCAGCCATTGGATTTACTCTGGCAAGGAATGCATGCGCCAAATATGTTTTTACATCGTTATGCTTGGATTTTTTCAATAATCATTATTTATATGGCTGCTGAAACCCTAAGTAGATTAAAAGAACTTCGCTTTCATCAGTGTATCAAAGTATTTCTTTTCCTCGTTTTTGGTTTCCTATTGACATTCTTCTATATTAACCATTATCCATTTTTAGAGCCTATTCACTTTTTACTCTCATTTGAATTTTTACTTGCCTACGGTGTAATATTCTATGCCATCAGCAACAAACGCATCACTCCAACTGTATTTTCATTGCTAAGCCTCTTTTTTGTCATATTTGAATTAGGATTAAATACTCACTATCAAGTCAATGGTCTAGCTGATGAATGGCATTTCCCAAGTCGTTCTAATTATGAACAAAACTTGACACAAATTGACAACCTTGTCAAATATAGTCAATCAACTAATGAGCAATTTTATCGAATGGAAAGATTATTCCCTCAAACTGGAAATGATAGTATGAAATATAATTATAATGGAATTTCTCAATTTTCTTCTATTCGTAATCGCGCTTCTAGCTCAACTTTGGATAAATTAGGATTCCGTTCAGATGGTACGAACCTTAACTTACGCTATCAAAATAATACACTCCTAGCTGATAGTCTCTTTGCTATCAAATACAATCTGGTAGAAGGAGAGCTTTCTAAATTTGGTTTTACTAATAGCCATGCAGACGGACTTTTTAACCTCTATGAAAATGTCTACTCTCTTCCGCTAGCTCTATTGACAGATAAAGTTTACAAAGATGTCAAGTTTACAAACTTAACATTAGATAATCAAACAAATCTTATCAATCAGCTGACTGGACTAGATTTAAAGTATTACTATCCAGTTGAATCCCTCAATGTACAAAATGCTGTTGAATTAAATAATCGTGTAACTGTTACTGCTAATGATGATGGCAATTTACCTACTGCTCATTATCTATTGCGAGTCCCTGCACATACACAATTATATGTTAGTTTACCAAACATTAGCTTTACAGATGAAAACAGTAAAAATATTCAATTCACTGTCAACAATGTATCAAAAAACTTTACACTTGATAATACATTTTCCTTTTTTGATGGAGGATACTTTGAAGAGGAACAAATCATAACTCTTACAATGACCTTCCCGAGCAATAAACAAGTATCTTTTGATCCACCTCAATTCTACAGATTGGATACAGTAGCTTACCAGACTGCTATGGAAAAATTAAAAGAAAAAGATATATCTGCTCAAATAAAAGGTAACAAAATAACTGTGGACTATACTGCCGAATCAGATGGTTCAGTACTCCTTACCATACCTTATGATAAGGGATGGTCTGCTAAGCAAAATGGCAAACAGATGGTCATTAGTAAAGCACAGGATGGCTTTATGAAAGTAGAAGTTAAAAAAGGAAAGGGGAATATTATTTTCACATTTATTCCTCAAGGCTTTATAATCGGTAGCTTCTGTTTCCTTGGCGGAATAGTAGCATTTATTATGTATGATATTCTTCGACGTAAAAGAGTAAGAACACCTTAAACAAGGAGTAGGCATTTCCCCTTTCTTCCTTAACTGTTGATGATTCAAATAAAGGTCAAAATCCCATATTATACTAAAATCTGAATAAATTGATGAGCATCAAGCAAATATCTGTTTAATTAATGCAATAATGAAACTTGAATTGTCAAGTTAAATGCAACACATTTTATCTGAACCAAAGTTGAGAGTTTAGGCTATTTGGGCTAGCCCAAATAGTTTTTCCGCGGACTGATACTCTAACAGTCTTCTTGGTCGCTGATTGATGGCAGAAGTTGCCTCATTCACATAGTGGGCCTTCTTTTCAGCTAGATCGACTGTAATGGCATAGCGAGTCTGTCTAGAGTTAAAATAGATGGCTCCCCAGCCTGTTTCAGGCCAAGAACAGAGTCGATTTCCTGAGTTATGGTTGAGTATTAAACAATGAACACCTAGTTTGCGAGCAATTTCGCTTTTAGAAGCTCCTTGTTTCTTTCCTCTCTGACCAGCCGTCAGATTCTTATAAGAACGTTTTGTGGTACAATCAGAAGTGGACATGTTTATCATCTTTCTATACTGGATTTTGAAACGTTTAGTATAACAGATAAACATGTCTTTTGTGTTGTACTTTAGTTTACAACGGGGAAAAATAAAATAAAATAAAATAAAATAAAATAAAAAGAAAAACACTGAAAATCAGCGTCTTTCATACTTTTGTAACTCCGCCAGTAGGACTCGAACCTACGACATCATGATTAACAGTCATGCGCTACTACCAACTGAGCTATGGCGGATGATATAGTCCGTACGGGATTCGAACCCGTGTTACCGCCGTGAAAAGGCGGTGTCTTAACCCCTTGACCAACGGACCATTTTAAGCACTATCTAGTATAATATAGACAACATTCTTTGTCAAGATATTTTTTTGATTTTTTCTATATCTTGACAATTTGCATACTTTAGGTTACAATGAAGGGGTTGAATTTGGTTCCATAGCTCAGCTGGATAGAGCATTCGCCTTCTAAGCGAACGGTCGCAGGTTCGAATCCTGCTGGAATCATTTTAAGCCTAGCTTGTTTCTAAGCTAGGCTTTTTTCTCGCCATAATTCATAATTTACATAAAAAGTAGGGAATAGGACATAGGCGAGAGAGTACTCAAAAAATTTTAAGGAGAAAATGGTTGAAACAATCACTCCTAGGCTAAAACTGGCTAAAATAAAAATAGTTTCACGCCCTCTTTTTCGGAGAGCTACATCATTTTCCATCCAACCTTTAAACCATAAATAGGCCGCATTTTTTAAATTTCCTGTCATCATAACATTAGCATAAGGAGCTCCTCTTAATTTTTGAAAGGTTCCAATCTGAATCGAAGCAACAAATGCTAAGATAGCCATCGTAAGAACTGGTCCGACAAACGGCGTAATAATCACTGCTAAAAATATAAAGAAAGTCATCAATACACTACTAATAAAATGACGTAACCATTCATCTTTTCTAAAAAAGCTTTTTATCATATAGACAGCAAATTGTCCCACAATAAAGAAAATAATAGGATTTAAAAAGCTAACAGCTTGTGCTAACTCCCCTATTGCCAAATAGTACGAAAGCATGATTATATTGCCTGATTGCACACCAGCAAAACGACCTCCTTGTGTCACATAGGTAAAAGCATTTAAATAACCACTAATAAAGGTCAGACTAGTTGCTATTCTCAAACCTTCAAACACCTGATACTCTTTTTTCTTGGACATATAACTCCTATCGTTTCACGTGAAACTATTTATGGTAAGGACTCCCTTGTTGAATCATAAATGCACGGTAAATTTGCTCTACTAAAACCAAGCGCATTAACTGATGTGGTAATGTAAGTAGACCAAAACTAATTAATAAGTTAGCTCGTTTTTTCACACTTTCATGTAAGCCTAGGCTACCTCCGATAACAAATGTAATATCAGAATAACCTTTTACTGTGATATCTACTAGCAGCTGACTAAAATCTTCAGAGGCAAATTGCTTTCCTTCAATCGCTAAAGCAATAACATACTCTCTGTCGCTTATTTTTGATAAAATCCGGTCTGATTCCTTTTTTAAAATAAGATCATTTTCAGCTTGGCTCGCTTTATCTGGTGTTTTTTCATCTGGTAATTCAATTATATCTACCTTTGTAAAACGTCCTAATCGTTTCACATATTCAGCAATCCCAGCCTTTAAATATTTTTCTTTTAGTTTCCCAACTGTAATTAATTTCATCTTCATAGTGCTATTGTACCATATTCAGTTAAAAACTTGACAACAAAATTTCCTTGGTTTAATGGAACGTATTTACAATTATTACAGACTTATCCACAGGGTGTGGATTGATTTTTTTTTGTTTTAAGTTATAATTAAGACAATAAGACTATGATAAACTAAAAAGCTGGAGGAATAAAATTAAATGAAAAAATCACTAAAATTTATACTTTTATTTTTAATTGGTTTTGCTGGAGGTCTAGCAGGAACCTTGGTTGCTCCTCTATTTCACCCTAATGAACCAGCTCAGCAGACTGTTCAAACAAAGAAAGAAAATGAACAAACGACTGTCAGTAATGTTCAATATGATAATGAAAATTCGACAACCTCAGCTGTAGAAAAAGTGCAAAATGCCGTTGTATCAGTGATTAACTATCAAGCAACAAGAGAAAATGCTCTTAGTTCGATTTTAGGAGATGCTACACGTTCTGGAGAATTAACTGTTGCTGGTGAGGGATCTGGAGTTATCTATAAAAAAACAGAACAATTTGCCTATGTGGTCACTAATACACATGTCATTGCGGGTGCAGAAAAAATTGATATTCAACTAGCTTCTGGGGAAAAAATAGAAGGGGAATTAGTTGGATCTGATACCTATGCAGATATTGCTGTCATTAAAATTGCTGCTGATAAAGTAACAACTGTGGCTGAATTTGCTAATTCTGATAAAATTAAAGTTGGTGAAACAGCAATTGCAATCGGTAGTCCTCTTGGAAGTATCTATGCTAATACTGTAACACAGGGAATTGTATCCAGTCTCAGCCGTACAGTCACCTCAAAAGCAGAAGATGGACAAACAATTTCTACCAATGCTATCCAAACTGATACTGCCATTAATCCTGGTAATTCTGGCGGACCTCTCATTAATATTCAAGGACAAGTAATTGGAATTACATCCAGCAAAATTACTTCAAGTGCTAACACAGGGGTTTCAGTAGAAGGTATGGGATTTGCCATTCCAGCAAATGATGCAGTGAATATCATTAATCAGTTAGAAAAAAATGGAAAAGTTATTCGTCCAGCACTCGGCATTCAAATGGTAAACTTAAATAACTTGTCAAGTGAGCAGCGAAAAAAGACTGGCCTAGATAATGAGAAAGTAAGAGCAGGTATTGTCGTTGTGTCCACTCAAAAAGGTCTACCAGCAGATGGACAACTCGAACAATATGATGTGATTACAAAAATTGATGGAGAAAGTGTTGAAACAATTAGTGATTTACAAAGTTCTCTTTACAAACATACGATTGGGGATACCATTTCTGTGACCTATTACCGTGCAGGGCAAGAAAAAACTATTGACATCAAATTGACACATTCAACAGAAGATCTAGCAAAATAATAACTAACTCACTTTACAACATTGTAAAGTGAGCTTTTTTTTGTTAAGATGGACGTATGGAAGAATTACGCTATATTGCAATCAATGACATCACACCAAATCCTTATCAACCTCGAGTGCATTTTGAAAAAGAAAAATTAGAGGAGCTCTCTCGGTCAATTAAAGAAAATGGTCTGATTCAGCCCTTAATCGTCCGAAAATCAGCTATTATCGGTTATGAACTATTAGCAGGGGAACGCAGGCTACGAGCGAGTCAACTAGCAGGTCTGACAAGCGTTCCTGTGGTGATAAAAAATTTATCAGATGATGAACTACTTTATCAGGCTATTATTGAAAATTTACAGCGCTCTGATCTCAATCCCATTGAAGAAGCAAAATCCTATCAACGTTTGATTGAAAAAGGATTAACTCATGATGAAATTGCTCAAATTATAGGAAAATCACGGCCATATATCACAAATATTCTTCGTTTGCTACAGCTGTCCGATACACTGGTAAAAGCAGTAGAAGAAGGTACATTATCACAGGGACATGCTCGTTTATTAATACCTTATTCAAAAAAAGAACAAGAAAAATGGCTTGCCACAATTCTTCAAAAAGAAATGAGCGTCCGTTCTTTAGAAAATGCTCTTTCTAAGAAAAAGACAACCGCTAAGAAAAAAGCCAATATCTTTGTAAAGGAAATCGAATCTACCTTCAGCAAAATATTGGGAACAACAGTTTCTATTGAGCAGAAAAAAAATGGCAGTGGTACACTTACTGTTTCTTTTAAAAATACAGAAGAATTGGAACGAATTCTCCACACTATAATAGACTAGTGTGGAGAATTTATTTTTATAAACATAATTGTTCACAGCCCAGACATAGAAAATTGACTGGAAAATCCACTTTTCTATGAATTATACACATCTTGTGGAAAACCAATGTGAAGATGTGGAAAATCATTTAAGTTGTGGAAAACTTTTTTGTTTTATGGTACACTAGTAAGACAGATTAAACAGAAAGAGAGGGGGAAACTGTGGACAAAGAGCAATTATTTTGGAGTCGGGTGTTACAACTAGCTAACAGCAAACTCAATCAAGGAGCTTATGATTTTTACGTAGAAAATGCACAATTACTTCATATCTCCTCAAATCAAGCACAAATCTTCCTAGATAGTCCTTACAAGCAACTCTTCTGGGATCAAAATTTAAAGGATATTCTGATCACTGCAGGATTTGAAATTTTTGATAGTCAACTTTCTATTGATTATCAATTTACTATTGATGCTCCTGAAAAAGTTCTTGTTCGTGAACCAATAGAACAGTTACAAACCGTCACACAGCAAAAAAGACAACAGCCACTTCACCCAGATATCAAGCCACAATACACCTTTGAAAATTTTGTCCAAGGGGATAATAATCAAATGGCTAAGGCTGGGGCTTTAGCAGTTGCTGATAATCCTGGAAGTTTATATAACCCTCTATTTATCTATGGCGGACCCGGTTTAGGAAAAACACATCTTTTAAATGCAATTGGGAATTGGATATTACGAAATAATCCTCATGCCCGTATTAAATACGTCTCAACTGAAACCTTTATCAACGATTTTTTAGAACATCTTCGTTTGAACGATATGGAGAATTTTAAGAAAATCTATCGAAATTTGGATGTTCTACTAATTGATGATGTTCAATTTTTACGAAATAAGGCATCTACTCAAGAAGAATTTTTTCATACATTTGAAGCACTTTATGGAAAAAACAAACAAATTGTCTTAACAAGTGATCGTAACCCTGACTATTTGGATAACTTAGAAGAACGACTTGTTACACGTTTTAAATGGGGAACTACTTCTGATATTACGCCGCCAGATTTGGAGACGCGTATTGCTATTTTACGCAATAAATGTGAGGATTACCCTTATGACTTTACCGACGACACTCTTTCTTATATAGCTGGGCAGTTTGATTCTAATATTCGTGACCTTGAAGGAGCTTTGAAGGATATTCATCTTTTGGCTAGTGTCAAAAAATTGACTGAAATCACTGTTGACGTAGCTGCTGAGGCTATTCGTGCCCGTAAACAGACAAGTCCTGTCAATACAATTATTACAATCGAAACGATTCAAAATGAAGTCGGACAATTCTATGGAGTCAGTCTTAAGGAAATCAAGGGGGCAAAAAGGATTCAACATATCGTTCATGCTAGACAGGTAGCTATGTACCTCGCACGAGAAATGACCGATAACTCTTTGCCCAAAATTGGGAAAGAATTTGGCAATCGCGATCATACAACAGTGATGCACGCGCATAATAAGATAAAAACAATGGTATTAGAAGACGAAAATTTAGAAATCGAACTAACAACAATCAAAAACAAGATTCGTAACTGAGGATAACTAAAACAAATAACCCACAGTTTTCCACAATCTATACACATCAGTTTTTCTTAGGAAACACATATTATTAGCTTGTTTTCCACAGAATACACAGAACCTACTATTACTACTAACTTTATAATCTATAAATAAAGGAGAATCCATGATTCAATTTTCTATTAATAAAACTGTATTTTTACAAGCATTAACTATTACCAAAAGAGCCATCAGTAGTAAAAATGCCATCCCTATTTTATCGACTGTGAAAATAGAAGTTTCAACAGAAGGAATTACCTTAACGGGTTCAAATGGACAGATTTCCATTGAGAATTTTATATCGATTCAAGATGAAAATGCTGGTTTATTAATTTCTTCTCATGGATCAATCTTGCTAGAAGCGTCTTTCTTTATTAACGTTGTATCTAGTTTACCAGACATCGTTTTAGAAGTACGTGAAATCGAGCAGCAACAAGTCGTCTTAATAAGTGGCAAGTCAGAAATTACCCTAAAAGGAAAAGAAGCAGAACACTACCCTCGCTTGCAGGAAGTACCGACTGCTAAACCTCTTACTTTAAAAACAAGTGTTCTGAAAGAAACCATTAATGAAACAGCTTTTGCAGCTTCGACACAAGAAAGTCGCCCTATTTTAACAGGTGTTCACTTTGTTTTAACAGACAATCATTCTCTCAAAACAGTAGCAACAGATTCTCATCGGATGAGCCAACGAAAATTGATTTTGGACAAAGCTGGGGATAACTTCAACGTTGTCATTCCAAGTCGTTCCTTACGTGAGTTTGTAACTGTTTTTACAGATGATATTGAAACTGTGGAGGTATTCTTCTCTAATAATCAAATGCTCTTTAGGAGTGAGCATATTAGCTTCTATACTCGTCTACTTGAAGGAACTTATCCTGATACTGATCGTTTAATTCCAACAGAGTTTAATACAACAGCAATTTTTGATACAACTAAGTTGCGTCAAGCAATGGAGCGGGCTCGTTTGCTGTCAAATGCTACTCAAAATGGTACTGTAAAATTAGAAATTGTAAAAGGACAAGTATCAGCTCATGTTTATTCACCAGAAGTTGGTCGTGTCAATGAAGAATTAGATACGCTTGAAGTAACAGGGGAAGATTTGGTGATTAGCTTTAATCCGACCTACCTCATTGATGCTCTAAAAGCAGCCAATAGCGAACAAATTAAAATTAGCTTTATTTCTCCAGTTCGTCCATTTACGCTAGCACCAAACTCAAATGACCTTGATTTTATCCAATTGATTACACCAGTACGGACAAACTAATACTAAAAGAAGTTGAATAAGATTCAGCTTCTTTTTTTGTTGTAAGCTGATAAAAGCTACTGTCATTGAAATTATGACTTTTTTCTCAGTGCCTTTTATGTTATACTAGGGTAAAAATGAAAACAATTAGAGATATGATTGTATATATTTTAGCAAATCCTCATGCTGGCAATGGTCAGGCTTTTACAATTGTTAAAAACATTCGAGAAATGTATCCACAAGTATGGATAGAAAGTTATGTTACAACGAGTAAAAATGATGAATATGCACAAGTAGAAGCGATTTTATCTGTTTTTCGGAAAGATCAAGATCGTTTCTTGATTTTGGGTGGAGATGGAACTTTATCGAAAGTATTGGCTATCTGGCCCAAAGAGTTTCCCTTTGCCTACTTTCCTACTGGATCAGGAAATGATTTTGCTCGTGCAGTAGGCATTCAGTCGTGGCAGCAAGTGATGGAGACGATTTTGACAACTCCACCTGTACCTGTTTGTGTGTTAAGTCTGCCAGAAGGAGTGGTCATCAATAGTTTGGATATTGGCTATCCTGCTCGAGTTATCGCACATTCTGAAAAAACAGCCTTTAAAAAATGGTTTAATCGACTAAAAATCGGCAAGCTGACTTATATTTTCTTTGGAGTTCTTGGTTTGTTTAATTCTTCCCAATTGTCAGCTTGTATTGAAGTCAATCAACAGAAAATGGAATTAGAACATCTCTTTTTTCTTTCTGTTGCAAACAACACTTACTTTGGTGGTGGGATTATGATTTGGCCAGATGCTCATATAAAAACGCCACAAATGGATCTTGTTTATGTTTCAGCACCTTCCATTTTCCAGCGCATCAAGGCCTTGTTAGAATTGATTTTGAAACGTCACAAGACGTCTTCTGTGTTGCATCATATTACAGCAGAAACTATCAAATTGACATTACCACATAAAATAGTTGCTCAGGTAGACGGAGAATTACAGATGATTCAAGAGATGACCATTAGCTGCCAAACACGTTACTATTATCTTGGAAAGGAATAAAGATGTACGAATTAGGAAGTATTGTTGAAATGAAAAAGCCCCATGCCTGTGTCATCAAATCAACTGGTAAAAAAGCAAATGCCTGGGAAGTTATGCGCCTAGGAGCAGATATTAAGATTCGTTGCACCAATTGTGACCATGTTGTCATGATGAGCCGTCATGATTTTGATTATAAGATGAAGAAGGTGATATTATAAACGCAACCTCTGTCTCCTCTTAAAATAATGGTTGTAGAATTCTTTGCAACTGTGAGTTGCGCGCAAAAGTGCTTGTTTTCGCCCATGGACTGTCATATAATAGTCTTAGAAAATCAATTAAAAAGGCGGTGTAGCAGCATGACTATTTTTGCAGAACAGCTAAAAAAATTTCGAACCAATAAAAGCTTGTCACAAGAGGACTTGGCTCAAAAATTGTTCATCTCGCGTCAGTCGATTTCCAAATGGGAAAATGGTGATGCGACACCAGACTTGGATAATTTGATTCAATTAGCTGAATAATTAGAAGTTAGTTTGATGAGCTGGTACTTGGTAAACCAGAGGAAGTCCGCATCGAGCGGGTAGTCGAGAAGTCGGAGAGTCCTATGAATGTCTGGGAATTTTTGGATAAACATTTAGAAAGTAGTCAAAGCGAAACTTTGATGCTCGTTGGCATTCTAGTCGTATTTTTTTGTAGTAGCATTGGTTCGCTATTTTTCAAATTAGTTTAAAAGTTTTGTGTAGCCGTTGAATTTCTCTTCATTTAGCTTGCAATTTAGCAAGCTTTTTTCTAACTTTTCTGCTATAATAGACGTGATTGAAATTTTTGAATGGAGAATAAGAAATGGCTTTAACAGCAGGTATCGTTGGCTTACCAAATGTTGGAAAATCAACCCTATTTAATGCGATTACAAAAGCAGGAGCAGAAGCAGCAAACTACCCGTTTGCGACTATTGATCCAAATGTTGGAATGGTAGAAGTACCGGATGAGCGCCTGCAGAAATTGACAGAACTGATTACCCCTAAAAAGACAGTTCCAACAACTTTTGAATTTACAGATATTGCAGGAATTGTAAAAGGAGCTTCTAAAGGGGAAGGTCTTGGAAATAAATTCTTGGCCAATATCCGTGAGGTAGATGCGATTGTCCATGTTGTTCGTGCCTTTGATGATGAAAATGTCATGCGGGAACAAGGCCGTGAGTCTGCTTTTGTGGATCCAATGGCTGATATTGAAACGATCAATTTAGAATTGATTTTGGCGGACTTGGAGAGTGTCAATAAACGCTATGCGCGTGTGGAAAAAATGGCTCGTACACAAAAAGATAAAGATTCAGTTGCAGAATTTACGGTTCTACAAAAAATCAAACCAGTTTTAGAAGATGGTAAAACTGCTCGAACCATTGATTTCACAGAAGAAGAGCAAAAGATTGTGAAAGGCTTATTCCTTTTAACGACAAAGCCAGTTCTTTATGTGGCCAATGTTAGCGAAGATGAAGTCGCAGATCCAGACAATATTGACTATGTAAAACAAATTCGTGAATTTGCAGCAACAGAAAATGCAGAAGTGGTCGTTATTTCGGCACGTGCAGAAGAAGAAATTTCAGAACTGGATGAAGCAGATAAGGCTGAATTTTTAGAAGCCATGGGCTTAACGGAGTCAGGTGTTGATAAATTGACACGAGCTGCCTATCATTTGCTAGGTCTAGGAACATACTTTACAGCAGGCGAAAAGGAAGTGCGTGCTTGGACCTTTAAACGTGGCATTAAAGCACCACAAGCTGCTGGTATTATCCATTCAGACTTTGAAAAAGGCTTTATCCGTGCGGTAACCATGTCTTATGATGATTTGATGACCTATGGTAGTGAAAAAGCTGTTAAAGAAGCAGGACGTCTCCGTGAGGAAGGTAAAGAATACATTGTCCAAGATGGTGATATTATGGAATTCCGCTTTAATGTGTAAAGAATACAGAAAGTAGTATAAAGAGGCTGGGATAATCTGCTCCCTCCTTCTTCTTTTTTCGCTTAAAGTAGTATGTGAAGAGGAGAAATCATGACAAAATTAATTGTAGGCTTAGGAAATCCAGGAGATCGCTATGAGGATACCAAGCATAATGTTGGATTTATGTTTATTGACCGGATTGCGAAGAAAGAAAATGTGACCTTTAGCCATGATAAGATTTTTCAAGCCGAGATTGCTTCAACCTTTATAAATGGTGAAAAAATCTATCTCGTTAAGCCGACAACCTTTATGAATGAATCTGGTAAAGCTGTTCATGCCTTGTTAGCCTATTATGGATTAGAAATAGAGGATTTATTGGTCATTTATGATGATTTAGATATGGCTGTTGGCAAAGTACGGTTTCGTCAAAAAGGATCAGCAGGTGGGCATAATGGGATAAAAAGCATTATCAAGCATATTGGCAGTCAAGAATTTGATCGGATAAAAATTGGGATTGGAAGACCAAAGGCTGGCATGACAGTGGTTCATCATGTCTTGTCTTCATTTGACACAGATGACCGAATTCAGATTGACTTAAGCTTAGAAAAAATGGATACCTTTGTAAACTTTTATTTACAAGAAAACGATGCAGAAAAGATAATGAGAAGGTATAACAATTAAGATGAATATCATTGAATTAGTCAATCGCAATAGGCAACTTGACAAGTGGCAGACTGGTTTACATCAATCAACTCGTCAGCTCATTATGGGACTTTCGGGAACGATGAAGGCCCTCGTCATGGCATCGGCATTTGATGTAGTAGATGAAAAATGTTTGATTATAACGCCAACTCAGAATGAGGCTGAGAAATTAACCCAAGAATTAATGAATATCTTGGGAAGTGATTATGTTTACAACTTCTTTACAGATGATAACCCTGTAGCAGAATTTGTTTTTGCCTCCAATGATCGGACAAAGGCTCGATTGGATAGTCTGAACTTTCTTGTAGATAGTAAGAAGGCAGGTATTATTGTAGCTAGTATGGCTGCTTGTCGTATTCTATTGCCTAGTCCTTTGTCCTATCAACAAGCTAATATCCAATTAGCAATAGGAGATGAATGTGAAGTTGACAAACTTGTAAAGAAATTACAAGAAATCGGTTATAAAAAAGTTTCTCGTGTCTTACAACAAGGTGAATTTTGCCAACGAGGAGATATTCTTGATATTTTTGAAATGAGCCAAGAACATCCCTATCGTTTGGAATTTTTTGGCGATGAGATTGACGGTATGCGTCAGTTTGATACTGAGAGTCAATTGTCAATTGAAACCATTGAAGAGTTGTTTATCACACCGGCTTCTGATATGATTTTTTCTTCAGAAGATTTTTTGCGTGCTGAAAAAAAGTTGACAGATAGTTTACAGAAACTACAGCAAAAAGAACAGATTTCTTATATAGAGGAGATCTTGGCAGATACCAGACAGCCTCACCGTCACCCGGATAGTCGGAAATTTCTATCTTATTTCTATGAAAAAGAATGGACCTTATTAGACTATCTTCCGAGACATGCGCCAGTATTTTTTGATGATTTTCATAAAATAGCTGATCGCCATGCTCAGTTTGATGTAGAAGTTGCAGAATTATTGACACAAGATTTACAAAAGGCTAAGTCTTTGTCAACCTTACATTACTTTGCATCTGCCTATCCATCTTTTAGAAAATACAAGCCTGCAACCTATTTTTCTGTCTTTCAAAAGGGATTGGGGAATCTTACATTTGATGCAATCTATCAATTTAATCAGCATTCTATGCAAGAATTCTTCAATCAAATTCCGTTATTACATGACGAATTAAGACACTACGCTAAAACTTCACATACGGTTGTTCTTCAAACAGAGTCACACTCTTCTTTACAACGTTTACAAAAAACTTTACAAGAATATGAGATTGAACTGCCTTTTGTTGAGCCTAATGATATCAAAATAGGTCAGCAGCAAATTACCATTGGTCAGTTATCAACAGGATTTCACTTCTTAGATGAGAAGATTGCCTTCATTACGGAGCAGGAGATCTTTCATAAAAAGATTAAGCGCAAAATCCGTCGGAATACGATTTCAAATGCTGAACGATTAAAAGACTATAGTGAATTGTCTGTAGGCGATTATGTGGTTCACTATGTGCACGGTGTTGGCCAATACCTTGGAATTGAAACAATTGAAGTGTCAGGAATTCATCGTGATTATTTGAGTATTCAATACCAAAACAATGATCGTATTTCTCTGCCAGTTGAGCAAATTGATGTATTGTCCAAGTATCTTGCTTCAGATGGTAAAACACCTAAGTTAAATAAATTAAATGATGGTCGTTTCCAACGAACCAAGCAGAAGGTAGTAAAACAGGTTGAGGATATTGCGGATGATTTAATTCGTCTTTATGCAGAGCGTAGTCAATTAAAAGGTTTTGCTTTCTCACCTGATGATGAAAACCAAGTCGAATTTGACCAACATTTTACTTATGTCGAAACAGAGGACCAGCTTCGTTCGATACAAGAAATCAAAAAAGATATGGAAAAACCGTCTCCAATGGATCGTCTATTGGTAGGAGATGTTGGTTTTGGTAAAACAGAAGTCGCCATGCGTGCTGCCTTTAAAGCAGTTAATGATGGCAAACAAGTTGCTATTTTAGTTCCGACAACGGTCTTAGCTCAGCAGCATTTTACAAATTTCCAAAGTCGTTTTGCAGAATTTCCTGTCAATATTGATGTGATGAGTCGTTTTAAAACCAAGGCTGAGCAAGAATCGACACTCAAAAAACTGAAAAAAGGTCAAGTAGATATTCTGATTGGAACACACCGCTTATTGTCGAAAGATGTTGAATTTGCTGATTTGGGACTTTTGGTGATTGATGAGGAACAACGTTTTGGAGTCAAGCATAAAGAACGCTTGAAAGAATTGAAAAGTAAAATTGATGTTTTGACATTAACAGCAACGCCTATTCCAAGAACATTGCAGATGTCCATGTTGGGAATTCGTGATTTATCTGTTATTGAAACACCACCAACAAACCGTTATCCTGTTCAAACCTATGTTCTAGAAACAAATCCAACGATTATTCGGGATGCTATTTTACGAGAGATAGATAGAGGTGGACAGGTTTACTATCTTTACAATAAAGTTGACACTATTGAACAAAAAGTGTCTGAATTGAGAGAGTTGGTAACAGAAGCTACGATTGGTTTTGTTCATGGACAAATGTCAGAAATTCAACTGGAAAATACGCTTCTATCCTTTATTGAAGGGGAGTATGATGTTTTAGTAACAACCACTATTATTGAAACAGGGGTGGATATTCCAAATGCCAATACTCTCTTTATTGAAAATGCAGATCACATGGGGCTGTCAACCTTGTATCAATTAAGAGGTCGTGTTGGTCGTTCAAATCGTATTGCGTATGCCTATTTAATGTATCGTCCAGATAAAAATTTAACAGAAGTTGCAGAAAAGAGATTGGAGGCTATAAAAGGATTTACCGAGTTGGGGTCTGGTTTTAAAATTGCCATGCAAGATTTATCCATTCGAGGTGCTGGCAATATCTTAGGAGCTGCTCAAAGTGGTTTTATTGATTCAGTTGGATATGAACTCTATTCTCAATTGTTAGAAAATGCTATTTTAGAAAAGCAAGGAAAACAATCTAAACGGGAAAAAAGTAATACGGAACTCAACCTATCGATTGATGCTTATTTGCCAAGCGAGTATATTACAGACCAGCGTCAAAAAATTGAAATTTATAAGCGTATTAAGCAACTTGAAAATCGTGTGGATTATGAAGAATTACAGGATGAATTGATTGATAGATTTGGAGAATATCCAGATGTAGTTGCCTATCTTTTGGAGATTGGCTTATTAAAATCTTATTTCGATCAACTATTTGCTCAGAAAGTGGAAAGAAAACAAGAGCAAATTATCGTCATATTTGAAGAAATATCGGGTCAAATTTTCCTAATGCAAGATTATTTTGAGGCACTTTCTGCGACCAAGTTAAAAGCTCGTATTTCGGAAAATATGGGCCGTGTAGAATTAGTATTTTTATCAAGTAAGAAGAAAGATTATGAAATCATCGAGGAACTCGTTCATTTTGCTGAAAAAATGGTAGAAATTAAGGCTCGAAAAGACTCCTAGAGTGTAAAAAGCAATCAAAAAGTGATACAATAAAGAAATGAGGAGAAAGTTTGAAAAAAGTCAAAGTTAATTGAGCTATTGTTTACCCAAATTTTGGGCATACTAAAAAGAGGTCTTGAAACCTGATTTTTAAAATGAAACGACGTTAAAACCGTGTTGTTGTGCGTATCGAA
>NZ_JBFRYH010000016.1:0-36996 GCF_040984445.1 Streptococcus handemini | reverse complement strand
AAATCTTTGATAATTGTTTGATATTCCATTGTAAGTGATGGGATTTAGCGATATACTGTAAGTGGCTCATTTGGACTAACCTCCTGTTTGTTTGGTCACTTACAGTATAGTCCTTTTGGGCTTTTTATTGTATTCTGAGAGTAACTAGCACCACGAGTACTTGTTGTTTGTAAGACTTACAAGAATCATTCTACAGGAAAAACCAATTCATTTTAAAATCGTTACATATCTGTAAGTTGGCTGATGGTTACCTTAAAGCCGATCTCTACCGTATCCTAAAAGAGAAAAAATTATTTTTATCTCTCTCCATTCTCTCTGCTTTATCACTACTATCTGCCTTTTTACTCAGCAGTAGCCCCTCAAAAGAGGATTCCTATAACCTAATTCAACTCTTGACACAGTTTCTTCCACTCTTTTTTCTTGCTCCGACAAATCTCCTATTTGGAGACGATTTCCATCATCGAACAATTAATAATCTCATTGTCAAAAAACAAAAACGAAATGCTATTTTTCTCTATAAAATCCTAACAAATCTTGTTATCAACCTACTATACATTCTTTTTGCCTACACTCTAGCAATTTTCATGCGTATTTTTCTAGGAGGTGAAGTTGATATCACAACCAGTTGGTCAATTTTTATACACCAACTCCCTCTTTACATCTGCATTATCCTACTTTCTTCCACTCTCTTTATCACCTTTAACAAAATCAATCAAGCCTATCTTTCCTTTATTCTCATCGTTCTCCTGTTTGATAATGTTCTTCATCTGATTACTGAAAATCTCCTCCATATCCCCCTTCCAAATAGTATCTTCCTCTTCCTAGCTTTACAAAATACAGATACAAATTGGAATACTAGCACGACCATCGCCTGCCTCTTTACAATTATCTACCTCGTAAGTAGCTATTACCTGTTCAAAAAGAAAGAATTGAAATAACTTCATAGGCCGGGCTTAAAAGTACATCATATAAAAAAGGGACAGCTGTCCCTTTTTTGAATGGCATTTTACATATGGAGTTTCTGAATTCTTTATATTTAGTCAGCGTCCTATTTTCATCACACAATCACATCTTCTTTTTCAATGAAGAAAATCGTGACCATCATACCAAGTGTCACAAGGAATAGACTGATAATCAGGGGGCCCCAAGAAGCTGCAATCGAATAGCTATAGCCTAAAGCGGCAGGCCCTACTGCAGCAATGAGGTATCCGCCTGTCTGTACCATACCAGATAAACGAGCTGTTGCCTGACTATTGCTGGTTTTTAGAGACAATGACAACATCATATAAGGAAATAGAGCACTAACGGATATGCCGAGCAACAGATGAATGATGAACCACATGACAAACGTTGTTGGTCTGAACAACATCAGGACAAGCCCCATTAAGGTTAGACAAGATAAACCAAGCATCATGGTTGCTCGTTGCTCTTTTTTCAGACGTGAGATAATTCCAGGAATCAGCATAGAAACAGGTATGCTCACTAAACTAAAAATCCCAGCTAAAAAGCCTGCTTGAGCCTGTTCTAGCCCTGCGGTTTGCGCCATCGTTGGTAACCAGGTCAACTCGGTGTAAAAGAGCATGGATTACAGACCACTAAAGACTAGAAAAATAATTGCATACTTGTTTTTCCAAAGCGATGAAGTTGTCACTGCTTCTTTTTGAGCAGCATGGTGATTCTGTCGCATATTCGGCAGCCAACTGATAAAGGCTAGACCGACAAGACCTGTCACCAATATGATAAAGAAAGACCATGACGTCGCTACCACAATGGGAACAGCCACCATTGATGCTACCGTAGACATAAGCCCCATCATGGTAATATATAAGGTGGTATATAGACCAATCTTATGTGGAAAACTGGCTGCAACGATACTGGGCAATAAGACATTGATCATGGCAATGGTTGCCCCTACTAGAATCGTTCCCAGATATAAGAAAGGAAGATTGACAACTCGTATAAGCGATCCGATTGCCATGACGAATAAGACTCCGCCCATCAACCGCTCCATGCCAAACTGATTAGCTAATTTAGGGGCGACAGAAGAGCAGAGCGCAAACATGAGAAGCGGAATAGAAGTAAGGATTCCCAACTCACTGACCGATACTCCCAAGCTACTTGCAATATCTGTTAAAATCGGAGGAATAGCTGTAATTGGCACGCGCATCACCGCCCCTAACATCACAATTCCTACCGTAATAAAGATTGATTGTTTCTTCATGTAAACCTTGTTTTTCTAGATTTCACTTTAGTCATTATATCATATTTCAAAGAAAGAAAATAGGCTAGAAGGGCATTCCGATAAGATATAGCTTTCGACTATAGCATTTCTTTCAAAATAACTATTTTCCATTTTCGCCTACTTTCGATAGAATAAAAACATCAACGAGAAATGGAGAAACGAACATGACAAGATCAAGATTTCAACTCGTAGGTTCCCTCCTACGTCCGGCCGATTTACGGGAATACAAGACTCAAATTGAGCACCGTGATGATATCAACTATCCTTTCTACCAAGATTTTCCAGGCTACCAAGAAACTGAAACGAAGGATATCAAAGCAATTATCGCTGAACAAAAGGAAAATGGCATTGATATTGTGACAGACGGTGAATATTCAAAATCAATGTGGCATCTTGACTTTATCTGGGGTTTTAAAGGCATTGAGCGCTATATCGCAGAGCATGGTTATACCTTTAAGGATCATGATGGTGGACATTTTGAAACTCGTAAGGATATCGGTATCCGCATTACGGAAGAATTATCTGGGAAAAACCACCATTTTATTGATATTTACAAATTGGTCCAAGCTGAAGCAGGAGACACAGCAACGAAACTAACCGTCTGGGGACCAGCTCACGCCTTTACTGAACTATCTGTCTTTGACCGCCTATATGGAGAAGGACAGGTGTACCCAACAGCAGAAGCATTACAAGCTGGACTTATCAAGTCCTACAAAGAATTTCTTGAAGATTACAAGGCTGCTGGTGGTAACATTATCCAATTCGATGACTGTCTCTGGGAATTATTTGATGAGAACAACCCAGCTAGCTTCTTTGCTGATGGCAATGCTGCCCTGTCTGATTTAGCAGATTCCTTTGTCGCACTCAATAATGAGGTAGTCGATTTCGCTCATGAACTTGGCTTGACAGTTTGGACTCACAACTGCCGTGGCAACTACGAAAGCCGTCATGCAGCTGGTGGTACCTATGAAGCTATCGCTCAGAAATTCCTCCGCGACCAACACTATGACCGCTTCTTCCTTGAGTGGGATGACGAGCGTGCTGGAGATTTAACAGCACTTGAAAGCCTCAAAGATTCCAAAGCCGAAATCGTCTTAGGCCTCCTCTCTAGTAAGACAAACACCCTCGATGATGAAGAACGGGTCTACCAATTACTCGAGCAAGCTAGTCAAATCATTCCAAAAGAACGCCTCTACCTTTCTCATCAATGTGGCTTTGCCTCATGTGATTCTGGAAATGAATTGTCCGCTGCTGAACAATGGGCTAAAATCAAGCAAGGCCAAGCAATTGCAAAAACATTCTGGGCGAACTAAAATATACTACTATACGAAAAGCATAGAAATATATCTGTTTCTATGCTTTTATGCTATTCTCTAAAAGAAAATACTAAACCGCATCCACCTTTCATCAATGGCTTCAAAACGGTAGGTCAGCTGATGCTGTTCTAAAATCTGTTGCACAATAAAGAGACCTAGTCCTGTTCCACCGTCCTTGCGGCTACGACTGTAATCAGGTCGATAAAAGGGTTGGAAAATCTGTTTGATTTGCTCCTCGCTTAAGATTTTTTCTGCCTCATTTTCAATGACCAGCTGGTGGTCATCTACTGATAGTAAAATCTCGCCACCAGCTTTTGTATAATGAAAGGCATTATCTACAATATTCTTGATTGCCTTGAGTAAATACGTTTGATTTCCTTCTATCTCTACTTTCGAAATCCTTGTTATAAATCGATAACCTTGTACAGTAGCCAAGGTCTGGTAAAATTCAACCTGCTCATCCAAGACATCGGACAAGGAAAAGATACTGATTTGTTCTTCTACATCCTGCATTTCTAGCTTAGAAATCGCTAGAATGGATTGAACAAGCTGGGACTGCTCTTCCAACATTTCTCGGCATTTTTTGAGGTACTTATCCCGATCCTTAAAATCGCCAATGCCATAAATCATGCCGTCAACAATACCAAGCATGCCGGCAATTGGTGTCTTCAGTTCATGGGAGGTCATCCGTAAAAATTCTGCCTTGCTGCGCTCACTTTCTGCGACCTTCTCGTTTTCTAGCCGCAAGGCTTCCATATTGCGCAAGAGACTTTCATAGAGTGTATTGACATCCTGCGCTAAGTCAGCAATTTCATCGTTCCCATTAACCTGGCAAAGAACATCTGGAGATAGACCCACCATCTTTCGGGTTGTCGCAGAAATCTGCTTGAGCCGTTTGGTCGAAATCCGACTATAAATAAAAGAAAGACCAATTCCTAGACACAGAGAAAAAAGCAATAAATAAGGTGATAATTCAAACAGGACCTGACTGGCATCTGAAACTGGTTGTAAGGAATACTCGCCTTCTAGGGTATAGGATTGACCTTCCGAATCTATGATGGTTTCTTTCAACTGAGCACGTTCACTATCTGAAGCGATAAAGGGGCTAACTTGAACTGCTATCCCTTCATCTAGCGCCTCTACCTTTGGATAGTAGAGTCTCCCAGTAGCATCGGATAGGGCATACCACATGCGCAAGTTTTTTTTATCGTAATAGGTTAGAAGGGCCTCTATTTCCTCTTGAGACTTTCCCTGAATGCTTGTAGAAACATGGGTAAATTCCCGTGTCACTTCTGCAGTCTTGACCGACTGATAATACACTGGCATGACAAAGTACAAAGTCGTCAGTAAAGTCGTTACGACAATAAAGACCATACCACTTACTAAAAGAAAGTGTTTTTGGGCAATTTTCACTAGTCATCTCTCCCCAACTGATACCCCATACCGGTGATCGTCACCAACGGAATACCTGGTATTTTCTTGCGAATATTCTTGATGTGGTTATCTAAAACCCGCGTATCTAATTCGCTATAGCCCCAGATAACATCCATCAGTTGCTCTCTCGTCACAAGGTGGTACTTACGTTTGGCAAGGGTTTCAATCAGCTCATACTCTGTCTTTGTCGGAGACATTTTTTCCCCTTTCCAATAGACGGTACAGTCTTCTAAGGATACGCGTAAGTCATCGATGATAATTTCAGAATAGGTGACGGAACTGCGTAAAACATTTTCAATCCGCTTCATCAGAATCAAAGGTGAAAAGGGCTTAGTCACGTAATCACTGATTAAATGATTGAAGCTAACGAGCTGTGTGTATTCATCATCGAGAGCCGTTAACATCATCACTGGAATCTGAGATGTTTTCCGAATTTCTTTCAAAACATCTAGACCACTGATAGTTGGCAACATAATGTCTAGAAGGATCAAATCAAAGCTGTCTTGTGCAAAATAATCCAGAGCTTCTCTGCCATCTACTGCCGCCTTTACTTGATAACCATGTTCTTTTAAAAATTCACAAATGACTTGATTGATGGTTGCATCGTCTTCAACCACTAAAATTTTGGACATATTTGTTCTCCTTTTCCTACTCTGATTGCTATTGTTGAAAAAAAGTTCCCTCTTTATTATACACTAGTTTCAAGAAACTTTCTGTTCGTGAATCAAAAAACAGATAAAGTACAGATGATCTTTTTTAATATTCATTACACAAGAATACTGGCTGAATTACTTCCTACATTCAGCCAGTTTTTTAAACTTTTATCAGCGAAACTGACCATTGCGCAAGGTCAACTGCACATCTGCCATATTAGCCAAGGCTTTACTATGGGTCACCATAATAACACATTTTTTCTCTTCGTGGGCAATCATTTTTAGATGTTCTACAATATCGATTGCAATATCTTCATCCAAATTACCAGTTGGTTCATCTAGTAGCATGACATTGGCACCTGAAACTAGGGAACGTGCAATGGCCACCCGCTGTTGCTGCCCACCTGATAACTGTAGGATATTCCGATCAATCTGCTCTTGGGATAAGCCCAGATGGAGCAAGACCTGAGGATCAGCTTTTTTATTCACCAAGCGAATATTTTCCAAAGGCGTGAGATAGTCCAGCAAGTTGTAATTTTGAAAAACCAAGGATACATGGTTTCTGCGATAGGCTTGATAGCCGATTTCCCTGATATCTTGACCATCTAGCAAGACCTGACCTGAGGTTGGCTTATCTAGACCTGCTAAAAGAGACAATAAGGTGGTCTTTCCAGTCCCTGAATGACCGACAATAGAATAAAAAGTCCCTTCTTCAAATTGGTAATTTAAGTTTTGAAAGACGGATTGCTGACTAATACTTGCATAGGTATAAGATAAATCTTTGATTGTTAACATACGCTTCTCCTTATGAAATCTTCGTTAAAATATCTTTTGGCTTGTAGGTCATCAACGGTATGCTTGCGATGAGAATACCGACTACAATTAAGCCAGCGCATATAATCAGCATCTGAGACAGTTCTGCTGGTGTGAATTGCACTTGGAAATGCTTGACTGTTTGCATAATCAAGTCCGTCTGACTATCTGCACCAAGGGTATAACCCCCCAGCTGTTTCAGAATATCACCTCGTACCGTTTTCGCAACAGAGTCCACAGTTTGATTAGCAAACGATTGCCCCATCCCTTGCCCTAAAAGACTGGCAACCGCAAAAGCCGGAAGGGCTAAGAGAATGTTTTCAAGGATGTGCTGGGCCATAATATCCCATTTTGAACGACCAAGTGCTAATAGCACACCCGATTCACGTAAGCGGCTTTGGCTATTAAAAATCAAGAGCAAGATGAGTACGATTGCACTTGTGATGATTGTCCCAATTAAGAGCCGTTTGACCGTCTTTTGCAAGAGGACAATACTCCGATTATAGGATTTTAGAGCAGGATTTTGCTCGGTTAATTGATAATTTTGCCAGTCCACTGTATCAACTGTCTGCTTAATGTTTGCAATGAAAGCCTTGGTATCCACAGATTTTTTCAAGGTATAGGTCACTTCACTATAAAGAGTTTTCCCTGTTTCAAAACCAAACAATTCACTGGCTAATGTCGTATCTGATAAGAGGGTATTGGAGACTAATTCATCACTATAGTTAGGCCTATTGAATGTTTTTCCTTTGAAAATCCCAATGATTTCTGCTTGAATCGGCGTCTTATCTGTCCCAATATAGCGAATCGGGTCACGACCAAGTGTCAACTGATCTCCCACTTTTAAACGGTTATGCTTGGCAAAATCTTCATGGACAATCACCTTATGCTGATCTCCTGCGGTGATATGCCGACCACTGACAAGACTGAGCATGCCGGTTGTAAAACGGTTATCTTTCTCACTGGTCGAAATCCCCTCGACATTGACAACTGTTTCAAGATTCCCAGGACGATAATCCCCTTCGCTTGTCCCAATGGGAACAGGTTGGGCATTTTCTAAACTAGCAAAGGATGAAACAGATGGGACAAAGCTTTCCACATCTGGATGATGGCCAATTTCTTGAATCGCTTTTTCAGATAATTCTCCTGATCCATACCCATCTCCAACAAAAATGTTACTAGCTGATAGGGTAACTGTTTGGGCAATATTGTTTTTTTCAATCACCTTTCCTGACATCGATTTGGATAGGGCCATGACTGCCACTAAAAAACTGGCAACTGTGGCAAATAGGAAAAAGGTAACCAGATTTCTGACTGTTTTTCGTCGTAAATAATACAGTGCTCTCGTAATAAATGACATGATTTCTCCTTTATGTCTTGATGTTACTTAGGACATCATTGTAAATATTTTTTTTGGTGAATAATGAAGCAATGACAAACAAGAAACAAGTACCGCTCCCTCAGACAAGCCTAATACACTGCCAATAATGAGCAGAATATCAAGAGGTGCAAGATGGACAGGATGAGACAGTAGGTCTTTTACATAGTGATGGTTCGCCAAGAAAACAGCCGGTAACCATTCGCCGTTGTCCGCATTTTCATAACTCGTTTTCAGCATATCGTTTAGCAAGACTTCTCTTAATTGAGGTAGGAAGAAGCTTGCTACCACTAATCCAATCACTAGGGTGATACTTGCAAGAATCAACACTTCCAGTACATATTGGAGCAAAATTTCCATGCGACTTTTCCCCAGTGATTGTAAAATTCCAATCTCCAATTGCCGACCTTTCATCCACAGATGAAGGAAAAAAAGTAGAACGAGATGACAGAGTACAATGGTGCCCCATAGGACCCACTTGAAAAGATGTTGTTGACTATTCAAGGTCTTTAAAAGCGTTTGAACACTAGAATTTTGTGTTAATTGATACTCTTTTAATTCTGAGTTTGCTTGCAGGTAAGCTCGAGCTTGAGCCATATTGGCATCATTTTTAGCATAATAGATACTGGTATGGTAGCTATACTGAGGATTCAATTGCGCAAGAGTCTTTCTTGTCGTCAAAATAGTATGTTCTAGTGTATCGCTTTCCCTATTCGCAAAAGGAGATCGATTGGTCTTAAATATACCCGCAATTCGTAACGTGGACTTTTGACCAGTTGTGGATTGGATTGACAGTGCATCTCCTACAGCAAGATGATAGCGGTCGGCAAGATTGCGACTAATGAGAGCCTCGTCACTGCTCTTTTCATTCAAAAAAGTTCCTGCTTCCAGTACCAATTCCTTGTCGACCAACTGACTTTTTTCAAAGAAATCTTGATTGACTAAACTATAAACTCTTGTTTTTTCAGATTCATTCTCTCCAATCATCACTTCTTCTGAAATCAAATGATACGCTGTCAGATGATTTTCAGACACAACTTCTTCAAAATAAGTTCGGCTAGCAGGATTCACTTGTGCAGCTGGTACATCCCTCAATCTTGTCACAAGAGATTGGTGCAGTTGACTATCTGATAAACACTTGCTATCTTGAGTTAGGGCTGCGTTTAGGCTGATTAACAGACCTAAGGCAATGCTACTAAACAAGAGAAAGGCGGTTAAGATAGTCGTTTTAACCAGATGACGTTTGAGATACAAGATCGCACGAGTAAAGGAATTCATAGCCTCTCCTTTCTGATTCAAGAATTCAAATTGGTTTCCATTCTTACATATACTAATGAAACGGACAAAGCAACTAGAGATATAGCTGCCTAAACTTCGTGAAATTAGCTGACTATAGCTGCTCTATGTCCAGTTTCTATCCTAGTCTCAGTATAGCAAACGCCTATCTTCTTTCTCTATCGGTCACCTATTTTTTCTCTACGTTTTGATTGCTTCTACCCCCTCCTTCTCTTTTTCTGACCCATTCCGATAGATTTTCAGAAAATCTAGAAGTATCAAATCTTTTTATTTTTGCATGAAAAAAACAGACCTCAACTATAGAAGTCCGTCTTATATGATAACATATAGCAAGTATACTATGGTTAAAACTAGTTCCGATTACTCAAAAAGCCATAGATGACATTGACAATCATGAGTAAGGGTGCAAAAGGGATAAAGGAAGGAATCAAATAGCCCACGAGCAAAATGATCAATAATTGGACAGCGTAGAGCTTCGCCCAGCGGTAGGGGATTCGTTTATCATCCAAGGAAAGCTGTCTGGAAGTTGATTTCAGCAAGACAGTAGTCATAATGACCCAAGCGACATCCCAGAGTCCTAAGATAAGGATATAAAAAGACAAGGCCGCAAAGCTATCTGAGTATTGACCGACAGCTCTCGTTGCTAAAGGGACGAAGCTGGCCGCTAGGAGCCAGATACTATTTGCGACAAAGACACGAAAGGTCATCTGATCCAATAGTTGAAACAACTCGTGATAGTACAGCCAAACGGTCATAATCTGTAAGAAACTGGCGATATAAACAAAGACCATGGGAAGGATTCCCACAAAGCCAGCTATTGTTAGTTCTTGTGGTAATTGCAATTCTAGCGCCATAATGGTGACAATAATAGCCAATATGGCGTCTGAGAATGCTTCAAGCCGTTTTTTGTCCATTGGTTATTCCTCACTAGTATGTTTCTTCAACGCTTCAGCTAGCAATGCATACGATTTCGCTTGAGCAGCTTGATCATAAATGAAACTATTAGCCATAATCTCATCTATTTGGACACGGTTTTGTAACTCAGCGATTTGACGAGCCACGGTATCTGAACTTCCAACCAAGGTGACAGCTGACATTTGTTGTACAATCGCTTTTTCTCTCCGAATGAGGGAATCCTTTGTAAAAGCTACTGGTCCAAAGTGAGGAACTTTTTCCGCAGCGACATAATGTCTCCAAACATCATCCTCACTTGCCTTAGGAGGCTGTAACCCTTGCTGGGCATTGGTCACAATACTTAGGAAAGTCTGAGTCTGAGTTGTCGCCAAGACCTTTGCTTCCTCATCTGTTTCTGCAACAACTGCATTTAAGGCTAAGATAACATAGGGTTTCTCTAGGTATTCAGAAGGTTTAAATTCCCGTCTGTAAATCCGAATCGCCTCTTCCATGGCTCCTGGTGCAAAATGCGCCGCAAAAACATACGGCCGTCCCAATTTAGCAGCCAAATGGGCAGAATCCGTACTTGACCCTAAGATATAGAATGGCACATCCAGTCCTGCAGCTGGGTAGGCATGAACAGGTGAAGTATTTTTAAAATAAGATTCTAATTCTGCCAAGTCCGTTTCAAAATCAGGATTGAGATTGTCAGAGCGCCGTAAAGCACGTGCTGTCTGCATATCTGTTCCCGGTGCTCGTCCCAACCCCAAATCAATCCGCTTTGGATACAGGGTTTCCAGCGTTCCATATTGCTCCGCCACCAGATAAGGACTGTGGTTCGGAAGCATAACCCCTCCTGAACCAACTCGGATGGTAGTAGTTTGCGACAATGTATGCTGGATCAGTAGCTGCGTCGCACTACTAGCGATGGTCTTGCTGTTGTGATGTTCGGCAACCCAATACCGCTTATAGCCAAAACTTTCTAACTGTTGAGCCAACTCAACCATATCCTGTATTGCTTCATGGAAATCCTGACCTGACCGCAAAGGTACCAAATTTAAGGCTGATAATTCCATCCTTTATTCCTTTCTTTCATCAAAATCATCTGCATTTTCCTTCTGTAAACCTGTATCGATCACGCACCCATCAATTCCACAGACAAGCGAAGTTCCATTTTCACTCTCAGATCCAAAAAAGTCCATTTTTAATTCTTTCATTTTTTATGGTTCCCTTCTTCTGCTTGAACTTGCTTGAGGGCTGCAAGCATGTATTCGTATGATTGTGCACCTGAGATTCCGTACTTATTGTTTAAGACAAAGAATGGCGCCCCTTGAACTCCAGCTTGCTGAGCTTCTAGGATGTCTTGCTTGACAGCGGTACCAAAGTCCGTGCCTTCAAGTAAAGCTGACACTTCTCCTTGCGGTAGACCCACTTCCTTAGCTACTTCCAGTAAAACTACTGTATCAGCAATTGAGGCATGCTTTTCAAAATAGAGTTGATAGAGCTTCGTGATAAGATACTGATGCGTCTTTTTATCCAAGCGACTTTCTGCCCATTTAATGAGTCGGTGAGCTGAAAGGGTATTTGTCGGGATGGCTCCTGCTACATCTAGCTTGAGACCTTCTTCGGCTCCCATTTCTGCCATGTGCTGAAACTGGCTTTTTGCCTGTTCCTCGGTCATACCATGGCTAGTCGAAAACTGCGTTAACATGGTTTCATCGGTTTCTAAAGGTGCATGAGGATTGAGTTGGTAAGCCTTCATTTTCAAATCATGAGGATCCAAACCAACTTCCTCCATCGCACGTTTCATACGGCTTGCGCCAATATAGCAAAAGGGACAAGCAATATCTGACCAATAACTAATTTCCATAAGGTTTCCTTTCTGTTTACCACGATGCCTTTTTGATTCCTGAAACAAGACCTGTATAGGCAAGGTTTCTCAGGCAAATCCGACACAATTTAAGTCTTCGATAGACCAAGCGAGATCTGCCACACTCTAGGCAGCTACTATATTCTTGAACGAGATGTCTCTTTTTTTCTTTTGTTTGAGGGCTTGTCGTGCCATTTCCATATTCCACCTTTGTCACTAAATGACCTTGCTCAAAGATTAATAGGCTCGTCATAGAGGAATTGAGATCGTATAGAGACATCAACCTT
The DNA here is from genome assembly GCF_040984445.1 of Streptococcus handemini. Taxonomy (NCBI): domain Bacteria; kingdom Bacillati; phylum Bacillota; class Bacilli; order Lactobacillales; family Streptococcaceae; genus Streptococcus; species Streptococcus handemini. The sequence goes on along the minus strand of NZ_JBFRYH010000016.1, from coordinate 24,813 downwards.
AGCACTTGAAACAAATCCGCCTGATACACAGAGGCAAGCCCTTCTCCTTTGCTAAAGCGAGAAATACTCCTTGCTTGACTGAGGCAATGCTGCACTGATTGACAGAAACAAGGAGGGCTAGAGAGCCGATTTCCTCTAAAAGATCCTGCAGTTCTAAGCTCGACGTGATTATTTCCATCATCGATTTTCAATAAATTCTAAACTGTCCAAAGCCGCAACCGCTCCACTTGCTGCTGCAGTAACGGCTTGTTGGTACTTGGAATCTTGAACATCACCAGCCGCAAAAATACCTGGCACCGAAGTCTTAGAAGTCCCTGGCTGCGTTCGAATATACCCCTTGTCATCCAAGTCTAGCTTGTCCCCTAAGAAGTCGGTGTTAGGGTGATGACCAATCGCTACAAAAAGACCGTCTGCCTTGAGGTGCTTGATTTCGCCAGACTCATTGTCCTGAACATCTAACCCCGTCATTCCCATCATGTCTGAGTGAACCTTGATGGGAGTCGCATTCAGTATCCAGTTAATCTTTTCATTGTTTTTAGCGCGTTGCGCCATGATGTCCGAAGCGCGCAACTCATTTCTACGGTGAACAACCGTGACTTTAGAAGCAAAGCGGGTCAAAAAGATCGCTTCTTCCATGGCAACGTCTCCACCACCAACGACAATAATTTCACGTTCCTTGTAAAAGAAGGCATCACAAGTCGCACAAGCACTGACACCTCTCCCAATCGCTTCTGCCTCCCCTTCAATTCCTAGGTAATTCGCACTTGAGCCTGTGGCAATAATAACAGCCTTGGTTTCCAGCATTTCTCCAGAATCAAGATACACTGTAAAAGGGGAGCTTTCTCCTTCGATTTTCTCAACGAGACCAAACGTCATCTCTGTGCCAAACGAAACTGCTTGCTGGCGCATATTTTTGACCAATTCATTCCCGTCAATTCCCTTTTCAAATCCTGGGTAATTCTCAACAAGCGTCGTCGTTGTTAGTTGACCACCTTCCGAATAGCCTGTAATCAACCGATTTTTGAGACCAGCTCGGCTAAGATAGATACCTGCTGTATAGCCCGCAGGTCCTGAACCAATAATAATCACATCGTACATTTCTTTCTCCTATAATTGACTTGAAATCTTCTCTGACAACACTTTTTTGGATTGGACACCAAGTGTAGCATCGACTGGTTGCCCATCTTTAAAAAGGACGATAGTCGGAATTGAGCGTACATTAAATAGTTGCGCTAATTCTGGTGATTGATCCACATCCACTTTGGTCACACTCGCTCTTCCTTCAAATTCTTGAGCCAATTCTTCAACGATGGGCTCCATCATTTGACAAGGAGGGCACCAAGTCGCACCAAAGTCTACCAAGGTGACACCTGATTCAATTTCTTTTGCAAAGGTTTCGGTTGTTAATTGTTTTGTCATGTTATTTTCTCCATTCTGTTTATTTATTTAGCGTCTCTTCTTCTCGTTTGCGTCAATCAACATCGTTTTTTCATTTCTCAAACCCTATTCAATATTTTAATTGAATAATCCTTTCAAAATAATAGATGACTGAATCACCGTTAAAGTCATTCAATCATTTTATTGAATAGTTACATTTTAACAGATGAAAAATAGAAAGCAAGTATTTTGCTCAAAACATGAATAGACAAAAAATCAGTTTGATGAATCTATCAAACTGACCATGTACTTTTTTAAAATTCTTCACTTTTGCCCCACTTCCAATCTGCGAAACTGCGATTAAGGCTGAAAGTAGGATAGCCTAAGGATTGTAAATCTTGTGCTGCTACATTTGCATAGCCACACTGGCGACCACGACAATAAACAATAATCTTTCGATCTTTTGGAAGCTGCGTTTTATTCTGATGAAACTCATCCATCGGCAGATTGACCGCATGAGGCAGATGACCTGCCTCAAACTCTTCAGTAGGTCGCAAATCTAGTAAAAGAACGTCTGTTTGCTTTGCCATCTCAATTGCTTCTTTTAAGCTAATCTGATCCACCCCAGATTCTTTGTCATAATCTGCTTCAAGAGTCCGCACTTCAGCTAGCTGCTCCTCACCGACATCAAACAAGAGTAGAATGAGTTGTGCTACCTTTGCCGAAGCAAGACTGTAGCGAATGAAATTCCCTTGGCGGCTGGTAACGACTAGATTGCTCTCTTTTAGGACTTGAAGATGACGTGAAGTATTTGCTACCGACAAACCTGTAGCAAGGGCAATTCCCTCTACTGGCTTTGGCCCTTGGGTCAGAAGATTTAAAATCTCAAGCCGTTTTTCACTCCCCAATCCTTTGGTCAAGCGAGATAATTCTCTATATAGACTATTTTTGTAGTCTGTCATTTTCGTATCCATCTGTATCACTCCTCAACTATTCAATGAAATAGTATACTATTTACTTCTCCCTGTCAACTATTTCCTCTTTCTGGACAATCTAGTCCGATAAAAATAAGAGACAGAAATCATGTTCTGCCTCTTAGATTTGGGTGAGAAAGTATTTATTTTTTGCGATTTCGAGCAAAGATTCCTGCTAATCCTGCTAAGGCTACTCCTAGCAGGGAGGTAAAACCAGTTGCTTCATTTGTTTTTGGTAAGGTAGCTTTCTCTGTTTTCTGTGTCTGTTTCAACTGTACCGGTTGTAGTTGCATCTTATCTGAAACTGCTGTTGATTTCATTGACTGTTGATTTACCTTCATTGATCGATCTGCTTGTACCTTTTTATCTACCGATTTCGCAGAATGGGTCAATCCACCTAGCGGCAATGTTGGCTTAGTGGCAGTAGCAGGTGCCCCCATAGCAAAATGACGGTTTGCTGAAGCTTTTGGCCATTTTGGTTTCTCCGCAACAGCTGGCTGACCTGTATGATGATGTCTCTCTGGTGCGTCTCCTTTTGGCTTAGTTGAGGTATTTGGCTTGACAGCTTTATCTCCTGGTTTCGCAGAATGGGTCAATCCACCTAACGGCAATGTTGGCTTAGTAGCAGTAGCGGGTTTTCCCGTAGCAAAATGATGACCTTCTGAAGCTTTTGGCCATTTTGGTTTCTCCGCAACAGCTGGCTGACCTGTATGATGATGTTGTTTCTCCGGTACGTCTCCTTTTGCTTTAGCTGAGGTATTTGGCTTGACAGCTTTATCTCCTGGTTTCGCAGAATGGGTCAATCCACCTAACGGCAATGTTGGCTTAGTGGCAGTAGCAGGTGCCCCCGTAGCAAAATGACGACCTTCTGAAGCTTTCGGTAATGTTGGTTTCTCCGCAACAGCTGGCTGACCTGTATGATGATGTTGTTTCTCCGATACGTCTCCTTTTGGTTTAGTTGAGGTACCTGGCTTCTGCTTTTCTACTTTTGGTACTGGAGCAGGTTCTTCTTCTTTTGGTTTGTCTGTCTGATCCTTCGATTGGACAGTTTTTAATGTAATTTTCGAATCAATTCCTTGGTTGTTCGTTAAATTATCATATAAGTCATTAAATTGTTTTTGTTTTGGATAGATATCTTGTTGAATAAAGTGCGACAATTGGGAAACTGTTCCATAGGGATTGAAAAACATATCCTTCATAATTGCCTTCAAGGCTTCGTTGTCTGGAAACTTCTGCCGCTTTTGTTCCAATTCACGAGCAATTTTTTCAATCTCAGCAAAGATAGCTAATTCCTTCACGTCTTGAATAATTTTATGCGTAAATGTAGCATCGGTCGCCCTCTCTTCCGTCAATTGCTCAAATTGATTTATGAAACCTGGCGCATTTTGCTCGATTTCAGCCCAGATTTTCATTTGCGCTTCCGAAAGATTCGCATCTGCCAATTGTGGTAGCGACTGCACCGCTTTTAACAAATCCTTTGCTTGCTGCAAGGCTGCTAGATGAGGAGCTTTAGCATCTTCTACATTTTGCTTCCGAGCTCGGCTGTAAATGCTGTCGAGTCCACTATCTGATTTCTCATCTTCAATTTGATTACGAATATCACTGCGGTGTTCGTCTGTCAAATAAGGAAGCTTGTCTACCTGTTCTTGAATACTCTTGCGCTTCTCAAAAATGGCAGTATTCCTCTTTGAAGTCTCATTCGCCTCTGCGAGGATACTCTCTATTTCGCTTGGATTAGTCGCTGTTTCTAAGCGATCGAGGTAGTTCGACCGTTCATCCACTTCCAGGTCTGCTTTTGTTTTAATCTCAGCATTAGCTTGTTTCTTTTTCTCTTCGACTTCTTTCAGTAACTGTTGATAATTTTCTGCAGCTGCTTTAATCTTATCTACTTCCTCTTTGGTCGGAGCAGCATTGACTTGATTGGAGAAGTTATTTTTTTGTGATTGGGGTAAATCTTGAATCTGAGCAATTTTTTCGAGCGCTTCTTTCTTGTGGGCTTCCAACTCTTTTTGGACTTTCTCGGCCTGCAATTCTGCTATATATTTATCCAATTGCTGTTTTCCAAAAGCCTGAATATCTGTAAGAGTTCTCCCTGGTTCATCTGCAAACACCTTAATCCGCTCAGCAATCTCAGGACTTACGAGAGGTGGTGTTAGACTTAAAATATAACCTATTCGAGCTTCCTCGTAATCCTTCTCCACTTCAGTCTTAAACTGTTCCAAGGTCTTTCCTGTTTCTTTCTTGAACTGAACTTCACCATTAACTTGGCTTAATTTTGCCGACTGTTCCTGATAGTAAATTTTCCTATTTTCTCTCACTGCAAGATTACTTAATTCCATCACTTTTTGATGGAGGGCAGCGAGTTCTGCTTGGAAGTTCGGATCTACTTGCTCCATCTCCGTTTCCATATTTGCAACTGGCTCAGTCCCCATTACCTCTTCTGCTTGAATTACTTGAGGTAGGGTGGAGAGGAGGGCAGCAGTTGCTGCGGCAGCGTACAATTGTTTTTTCATGGGTTGTGTACCTTTCTACTTTCTAACGATAGGTCAAGACAATCACCTATCCTTTTCAATCGATACACTCATTATATAGTAAAATGCCCTGATAAACAAATCGAGACATTTTTATCTAAGTATTTTAAATAACAAACATTCTTATTGATATAAGATAATTTATCCGTCTTTTTTTCAAAATGATAGAAAACCATACATTATTCATAGAGGTATTTTTCCAAAATCGAACCTTATAAAAAAATGCATAACTAAACATCTATACCATAGCTGAATAAACAGATAAAAAATAGAGAGACTTTACCTGGTCTACAAATAACAAGAAATCCCTCAGAAAAATTCCTGAGGGAATACTAGACATTATAAATATTTTTTCTTCGGCGCTTGCTTGTGGAGAGTGATAGCAAGAGGTTCTGCCACAAGGAGGCCATCCACTAACTGTTTATCACTGATATGGTGTTGAAGCACTACGTGGTATTCCAAGACCAAGACTTCCTTTTTCTCCTTATAACGGACAGACAGTAATTCTATCTGCTTGCAAGCCTTGCCAAATTGACGTTCAAAAAAATGCTGGTAATCAAATTCCTTTGGAACTGTAATGAGCAGATAGCGACTATGCTGGTTGACCTGAGCAAAGCGACTATGCTCCAGCAATACTATCATGCCCCCTAGAACTGCCGTCACAACAACTGCGAGACCAACATGTCCCATCCCCGTCGCAAGCCCAATCGCAGTCGCCATAAAAACAGCCAGCAATTCCTTTGAGCTACCAGCTGCCGAACGGAAACGAATCAGACTAAACGTTCCAGCTACAGCGACGCTCGTTCCAAGACTGCCATTGACCAAAAAGATAATCACTGCAATTAAACTTGGCAGCAGACTCAAGGTCATCACAAATTCTTTTGTATAGCGAGCCTTGTATTTATAGATTCCTGCTAGCGCTAACCCTAGCAACAAACTGGTGCCCAAACTGATTCCAAGCTGAACAAAACTAATATTGGCACTACTACTAGTGAAAATACTATTCAATAATTCTATCTGCACTCTTCTCTCCTTACTGATTCTGTTGGGCTAACCGATAGGCATTTCCATATTTTGAAAAAGATTGCTTCTCAATTTGGTATTTTTCAAGCAAAACAATGAGCCATGCAGGTTGTTCGTCTGGAACCTTGATTTCCATGATGACCTTATCAGGGTCAAGTAAGGCACTGCCATATTTTCCCAGCATTACATCAACTTGATGATCACGGTAGAGCAAGTTTTGATCTACTGTGAGACGCACCTTTTTATCTTCTTTTCCTTTGAAAGACACACGGTCATAAGAAATGTACATTTTCGGCTTCATCTGACCGTAACGTTTTCGCAATGTTGCTAATTCAGAAGTTACTTTTTCATCAGCAATCGTTGCATCTTGGATGTCATTTTCAATATAATTCATGACAGCAACAGGCGTAGAGGTGAGGCGATACTTGAATCCGACCTTGTTTTCCTTTTTCTTAATTTCTAAAAAAGCCTGGCTTTCTGCTGAGGGTTTGCGATCGTAAACACGCATTCTCACCTTCTCGCGGCCATATTTTTTGGCCAGTGCATCTTGAATCATTCCAAACTGGTCATTATCAAAATAGATTGTTGTAATGCTTGATTTGGCATAGTCATCTGCCACCATGTGCTCCCGCAATTCCCTTTCTAGCTGGGTAAACACGCTCTTCTCCACAATATACTTTGATTCCTGACGTCTAAACTGCTTTTGTACGATTTTTGTCTTCATGCTCTATCTCCTTTGTCATTGATGACAATAGTTTACCGAAGAAACATGAAATAAAGCTGAAATTTTCATTAAAGAAATCTTAAACAGAATGCTTGAATGCTTGGGTTCTACCCTCAAATATGGTATAGTCAAGTAAACAATTCACGCTATAGACAATACTAACAAGAACCGAGGATGAACTATGTACGAATTTTGCTTAGAATACGGCTGTTTCCCCATCAAAAAAATTGATGACTTTGCAGACATGCGCAAGGAAATTCCTGAATTTCTAAAGGATGATTCTGAGTTGATTGCCCAATTAGAGCATATCAACACCCTGTTTCACGAGCTCTTTCTCACCATTGAGTGCAAATTTGACTATATCGGCAAACAATTTCCAAACAAAATAGCGGTCATCCATACCCTTTACGACGAGATTGCAGCGCAGCTTCTTGCAAAATATGGAGAGGCCGAGCAAATTAAGATTGAATTATTTTTATTGTGAGTAGAAAAAATACAAGAAAATCAATTATTCAAAAAGAAGCCAGACTGTTGTAGTCCGACTTCTTTTTTCATCACCAATTTTCAGGATGGTGGAGCCAATCTAGTTCTTTTTCTGAAAGAGGGAGCTTGATATTCCCAATTAAAGGAAGATTTTTCAAGACAATATGATTATCATTTTCATAAATATACAAATCAACATCTTGCCCTGCCTTGGTGGTCAATACAAAATGGTACGCTATTTTAGCCTCGGCAGGCATCTCTTTAAGGATTTCTAAACCTTCTACATTTTCACCAGCTGATCCTACATATTCTCCAAACCTATTCAGGATTTCCTGATCCTTGGTTTCAAGTATTTTCTTGCCATCTGCATCATAGACACGAATTAATTCCGTATGACCCGTATCCATTTTTTCACCGATTCGTACCGAACAGGCTGATAAACCGAGGAAAGTAAGCAATAGCAAACCAAGATAGAACAACTTTTTCATGACACAACCTCCAAAAATGATGATGAGTGATTATTCATAACGAAGTGCTTCAATTGGATCGAGCTTAGAAGCCTTATTGGCTGGTAGAACACCAAAGATGACACCGACTGCGGCTGAGAAAGCTAGACTGCCAAGTACAACTGGAAGGGAAATCACAGCCGTTATCTCTGCTCCAAGCGCCTTGGTCAGATTGATGACAGTCACCGCTAATTGGGCAATTCCAAGACCAATCAAACCACCCAGACTGGTCAGAACCATCGCTTCAATCAAGAATTGCAAGAGGATATTGCCACGGGTCGCACCAAGGGCTTTTCGTAGGCCAATCTCACGTGTTCGCTCTGTTACAGATACCAGCATGATATTCATGACACCGATACCTCCGACCAGGAGCGAGATTCCCGCAACCGCACCGATAAAGGCAGTAATCCCCGAAAGCTGCGTATTGAAGGTCTCTAAGAATTGAGAAAAATCTTGAATATCGTATTGTGCCTCTCTGAGGTGAGTCGCTCGAGTCAAGTAGGCAGCTGCTGCGCGTCCCACTTCTGAAGAGCGAGCAACATCTTCGACATGAACGAAAACTTGGGCATTTTCAGAGGCCCCAGTCTCAGCTGCAACTTGAGTATTGGTCATCAAGGCAGCACCACCTACTCCAAAATTAGCAATACCACCACTGGTTTCTTCTTTATAGACACCAACAACTAAGTAGGCTTTATTGGCTAAGCTGACAGTCTGATTGAGAGCTGATTTTGCATTGCCAAACAATTTTTCGGCAACTTGTTCATCTAGCATAATGATACGGGCGAATTGCGTATAGTCATTTGCAGTAAACTTACGCCCTACTAGGAGAGAAATGTCCTTTACATCAAAGTAATTTCTGCTAACACCTGTAATAAAGACACTGTCCACTTTTTTGGCGCCAACACTAACTTCACCATTGTTACTGTTGGTGGTGTAATAATTGCTGACACCATCGACTTCGAGCAAACCTTTTAAAATCCCGTCTGTCAAAGTTGGCTCTGGTTCATCTGTTACTTGCGTTTCGGAAAAATAGGTTGATAAGCCGTCTTGTTGTGTTTCTGTCTTCGTATTTGAGAAATACAGTTGCACGTTATTGCGGTCACCAGCCAAGGCTTCTGACAAACTTCGTTTAAAGCCTTCTCCCAAGGCCACAATGACCACGACAGAAGCAATCCCAATGATAATCCCCAGCATGGTTAAGAGCGAGCGCATCTTATGAGCAAGGACAGATTTTAAGGCAAATTTGATATTTTCCATCTAGCTCTCCTCCTTGCGTCTATCTTCTGTAATCACACCGTCACGAAGGACGATGCAGCGTTTAGCATAGGCTGCGATTTCTGGTTCGTGGGTTACCATGATAATAGTCTTGCCTTCACGATTTAACTCGGTTAAGAGTTCCATAATCTGGTCACCTGTCTTGGTATCAAGAGCCCCTGTTGGTTCATCCGCCAAAATGATGGACGGACTATTGACCAAGGCACGTGCAATCGCAACCCGCTGCTTTTGACCACCTGATAACTCGGAGGGCAAATGTGTCATCCGATCTCCCAACTCCACTTTCTCTAAAAATTGCTGAGAGAGTGTTTTACGTTGACTAGCAGGAACTCCTGCATAGATCAGGGGTAATTCAACATTTTGAAGCGCGTTTAATTTAGAAAGGAGAAAAAATTGTTGGAAGACAAAGCCAATCTGTTTGTTTCGGACATGTGCCAATTTATTTTCCGAAATTTGGCTGACTTCCGTATCTTCCAAGATGTACTCACCAGCTGTTGGTCGGTCCAACAAACCGATGATATTCATCAGCGTCGATTTCCCAGAACCTGACGGCCCCATAATCGCAAGAAACTCACCTTCTTCTACTTCTAAATCAATATCTTTTAAAACGCGTAGTTCTTGATCCCCATTTTTATAGCTCTTATTAATGTTGGTCAGCTTGATCAATCGTTTCTTCATGCGCTTCTACCTCTTTTCCATCTTCTAAGCTATCGTTTGGATTGGAGATGACCTGATCGTCTACCTTAAGGCCTCCTGTTACTTCTTGGTACATCGCATCTGAATTACCAAGCGTAACTTCTACTTTTTTCGCTTTGCCATTTACAATTGTCCAAACAAAGTTTTTATCCCCCTCTGGTACAACGGCAGCAACTGGAATCAGAATATTTTTACTGTTGTTCACGACCTCAATGTTGACAGAAAAGCCTTGCTTCAATGAGCCAACTTCGCTCGTAATCACTGCTTTAAATGGGTATTTTGCGTTTGATGCTCCACCACCAGCTCCAGGAACCGCTGCGGTTTGACCACTTTCTGGATAGTTCGAAACGTACGAAATTTTTCCAGTCCAAACTTGATCAGGGTAAACTTTTGACGTAATTTTCACTTCTTGATCCGGCTTAATATTGGCCAAGTCATATTCTGACAACGTACCTGTCACTTGCAAACTTCCTTGATTGACAACGTGAACAACTGTCTGGCTTGTACTAGTATTAGAACGCGATACTGATTTATTGACTTCAACAACTGTTCCTGAAATCATACTTTTCACCGTGGCCTCTTCCAAGGCTGAGGCTGCTTTATTTACCCCAGATTGTGCATCAGCGTAGGCATCGTTTAAATCCTGCATCTGCATATCAACCGTCCGTTGCGCATTAGACAAGGCTTTCCCATCAATTGCATCATCACCAGTCAGATCGACACTTTGTCCATTTGTTTGAAGATCATTGATTTGACGGCCTGCCTTATTCAATGATCGCACGGCTGCATCATAGGCTGCTTGCTGTTCAACCGTATTATACTGTACAAGTGGTGTCCCAACTTCGACTTGATCCCCTTGAGATACCAAAACATCACTTAATTCACCCTTTGAGGCATCGTAATAGACGTACTGCTCATCTCCTGCTGCAACCGTTCCTGAAAGAAGAGTTGATGATGCAATTGATCCTTCTTTTACAGTCGTATACATCAAACTTTCTTCCACTGGTGTCGTCGATGAGCCAGTACTACCACCTCCAAACAGTAACGCGCCTCCGATAATCGCTACCGCTGCAACTCCTAAACCAGAAAATAAAATGATTTTACTTTTCTTTGTCTTAAACATATCGTCTCTCCTTTATTTTAGTAATCATTGTACTAAATATATAGTACACAAATACAACTGAAAATGCAAGCTCTTTCTGATATTATTTTACAAAAAAATCCAATTTTTTACTATCACTTCTTTCGAACAATTCACTTACACTTTTGTAAGATTGGTAGAGCATAGTCAATTTTTGCAGGAAGGGAAAAAAAGCGATACAATTAAGGGGATAGAATCATTAGAAAGGAAAACGATATGAAACGATTTGACATTATTGCTATTGGGGGCGGTTCTGGGGGAATCGCGACTATGAATCGAGCAGCAGAACATGGGGCTAAGGCAGCAGTTATTGAGGGAGACCTTATTGGAGGAACCTGTATCAATATTGGTTGTGTCCCGAAAAAAATTATGTGGTATGGCGCCCAAACTGCTGAAAGTTACCATCACTACGGGCCTGAATATGGTTTTTCTGCCGAAAATATCACCTTTGATTTTGCAACCCTAAAGAAAAACCGTGATGCCTATATTGAACGTTCTCGAAATTCCTATCAAGGAACCTTTGAACGCAACGGCGTTGAAGTGATTTCAGGCTACGCTCGCTTTGTAGACAAACACACTATTGAAGTCAATGGAGAGCGAATTTATGCTAACAAAATTGTCATTTCAACCGGTGCTAAGCCAATTCTACCAACCATTCCTGGTGGTGAATACGCTAGCGTCTCCGATGATGTTTTTGCCTGGGAGGAATTGCCTCAATCTGTTGCCGTTATTGGTGCTGGTTATATCGCCGTTGAAATGGCTGGTGTCCTACATTCACTAGGTGTACAAACTGATCTCTTTGTCCGTCGTGATCGACCTTTGCGCCGATTTGACACCTATATTACAGACGCTCTTGTGGCTGAAATGGAACGAACTGGCCTTGCGCTTCATTCCCATAAAATTCCGCAACGAATTGAAAAGAATGCAGATGCGACTCTCACTATTTACTTTGAAGACGGCAGCCACCATACCGCTGAAAAGATCCTCTGGGCAGTTGGTCGAGCAGCAAATATTGAAAATTTGAACCTAGAAGCTATTGGCGTCACTACCACCCCATCAGGACACATTGCTGTCAATGAATTTCAGGAGACAAGCGTCCCAAATATCTTTGCCTTGGGCGATGTGACAGGAGAAAAAGAGCTAACTCCCGTTGCTATTAAGGCTGGACGTACCTTATCAGAGCGATTGTTTAATAATAAAATCGGTGCAAAGATGGACTACCGCTTCATTCCAACGGTTGTATTCTCCCATCCTGCAATCGGAACGATTGGCTATACCCAAGAAGAAGCTGAAAAGGAATTTGGGGCAGATGCTATCAAGGTCTATACCTCTGCCTTTACATCCATGTATACCGCTCTTGAGCACAATCGCCAAGCCGCCAAATTCAAACTGGTTACAACAGGGCCAGAAGAGAGAATCATTGGACTCCACGGTATTGGCTACGGTGTCGATGAAATGATTCAAGGCTTTGCCGTAGCCATCAAAATGGGCGCTACCAAAGCCGACTTTGATGCGACGGTTGCTATTCACCCAACTGGGGCAGAAGAATTTGTTACAATGCGCTAATTTTTTAGAGAATAAAGTATTATGTCATTTAACTACTCATAAAGAGCATGTGACAGCCGATAGAAAAAGGATTGACTTTTCCCGTCAATCCTTTTATAATTTCGTTATCCTATTAAAATAAAAAGGATAACAATATGACTACTTCACATACAAGATCACTCATCTATTCTGCCATTGGGGCAGGACTCATTGCTGTCTTATCACAGATTGTCCTGCCAATCGGTCCTGTTCCCTTCACCCTACAAACACTTGCCGTAGGGCTGATTGCCAGTCTCTATTCCCCCAAAGAAGCCATCACTAGCCTTCTCCTCTATCTCTTGCTGGGAGCTATCGGCCTACCTGTCTTTGCAGGATTTTCAGGCGGAATAGCCAGTCTTTTCGGACCGACTGCTGGCTTCCTCTGGGGATTTTTGCTGTATACTGGTGTAACGGCTCTTGTCACCTCTGCCCAGTCTTCTAGAGGACACATCTTTCTTGCCAATCTCACAGGCGATACTCTGTGCTTCCTATCCGGTAGCCTTGTTTTTTCCTTTATCACTCATAGTAATCTTGAAAAAACACTTGCTCTGATCGTTCTGCCCTTTCTGATTCCTGATTTGTTCAAAATCCTCATTATAACAATGGTTCATCGACCTCTCAGTCGTATCTTATACTCGTCAAAAATGAAGGTCTGATATCGTTCACTCATCTTGAGGAACTTCCATCCTATCTATGCTGCAAATATTGGCTTTTATAGAGGATAAATAATATAAAATCAAGGGAAACAATGCAACCCTTGATCCTACACTAATTCCGAAAAGCATCAACTAAGACTTGAAATTCTTCGTTAGACAGTGTGATACCTTTGCCCATCTTGCTATGGTCTGGACTCCACGTACGGATGTCATACTTAGCAGGTGCGCCATTAAAACTCACACGGTTCACTTCCTTGGTCCAGCCCTTCTCATTCTCTGATAAAACGAGTAACTTTTCCTCAATTTCAAATGTAAATTCTGCCATTTTTACCTCCTCATCTACTCTATTCGCAAACGCTTGTCTTTTTCATCAATTTCCGATATGATAATTGTATCAATCTTTGGAGTATTTTACCATGAAAAAGTTTCTAGCCTTTCTCCTTTATCACCTCAATGTATTTTTGGGGAATCAACAACCTCAGCATGATCTTCAAGAAGAACCGGCACCCCATCTTGATATGATTCAGTTAGCCCTCTATAAAAAAGCTGCAATCCATGTCATTTATGCGGATAAAAGTTTCACAGGAGAAATTGTGAAATTTGATCCGGATAAAAATCGGATGATTGTTAAAAACTTCAAAAAAAATGTGACCAGTATCATTTCACTAGACGATATCCAACGAATTTCACTGGTTCCTGATAGTGTTCGGAGGTCACAGCAAGTATAATGAAACGCCTGATGTAGAAGATACATCAAGCGTTTTTTTCATCTCTATTATGCTCTAATCGTTACAGATTGTCCATCTTCCTGATACAGATTGATGAGCCCTGATTTGCAAGCACGTACCATATCCCCAGGATAAACTTCCTGCGGTAAACGAATCGTCAAGAGTTCCATTGGACGGTTGGCACGCTCAATTGGAAGACCGTCTGAATCGCGTAAGTCTGTAATAGTCGTTTCAAAATGGCGGAAACCTGGTCCATAAAACTCAACCTCATCTCCTTCGTTGATGACATTGCGCTGACGAATGGTTGCGGTCATCGTTTCCTTATCAAAGGCTACGACTTCTGCGATAAATTTATATTCAGGGATCTTACGGCGTGCACCAAATAATTGCTCGTTTTCTGTTGGAGGATTGTAGTAAAATCCTGTTGCTAGCTCCCGTTGAGCTACCTTCCACATCTCGTCAATCAAGTCTTGCTTAATAGCTTCAAACTTTTCTGGACTTTCCAAATAAGCATCAACCGCTGCCTTATAGCAGTTGGTGACCGTAGAAACATAGTGAACCGATTTCATGCGACCTTCAATTTTCAGACTGTCTACTCCATTTTCAATCATATCTGGAATATGGTCAATCATGCACATATCAACGGCTGACATGGAGAATTCTTCAGGCACCTCTCCCTTGATACTACGACGTTCTTCTCCAAATGGTAATTCATAGAGATTGTATTTCCAACGGCAAGATTGCGAACATCCACCACGGTTAGCATCCCGATTACTCATATGATTGGATAAGACGCAACGTCCTGAATAAGAAATACACATGGCACCGTGGACAAAAGCCTCAATCTCAACACTGGTACGCTTACGGATTTCAGCTAATTCTGCCATGGTTACTTCACGTGCTAAAACAACTCGTGTCAAGCCCAATTCTTTCCAAAATTCAAAGGTCTCATAGTTTGTCGAAGACGCCTGAGTTGACAGGTGAATCTCAAGACCCGGCGCTTCTGTTGCACAAATGACAATCAAGGCAGGATCTGACACAATCACGGCGTCAAGCCCCAAGTCTCGCAATTCACGAAACCAAGCTCCAGCTCCTACTTCATTTCCTTCGTGCGTTACCATATTTGCTGCTACATAAACCTTGGCGCCATGAGCATGGGCGTAGTCAATGCCTTCTTTCATTTCTTCCATGGAGAAATTTCCAGCACGGCTTCTCAAACCATAGGCCTGGCCACCAACGAAAACAGCATCTGCTCCATAATCAACAGCTACTTTCAATTTTTCCAAGGTTCCAGCAGGTGACAAGACCTCTGGACGTTTTAGCTTTCTCTGTGTCATATCGTTTCCTATTTTACCTTATCTCTATCGTATTCGTAAAAACCTGTATCCAATCCTCGTTCCTTTGGATGCAATTTTCTGACCTGTTCATCCAATAAGAAGGCCTTATCGTAGGTCAATTCTCCAGCCTCTGCCAAATCTCTCGCCTCAACAAACAGCTTGGCAATCTCGACAAAGTTTTGTCCAGGACAGTAAATTCCATCTAACTTCCAATGCAGATAATCATGCTCAACTAATTCTGCCAGCTTCGTCATCATGTCAATATCATTGTTGATGAAAATGTGCGTACCATGCTTATCTTCATAAATGGAATAATGACTATCTGGATCACTTGGTTCTGCCAAGAAAAGGCCCCTCTGACGTGACAAATCTGTTTCGTCTGCCTTTGTAAAATTGTAATAATTTTGCAAGAGGGTTCGCTTAGAATGATGAATAACAGAGGCACCATAGACCAAGATTTCTGCTGGAATTTCTAAGTTCTTGGCAATATCAAATAATTCTTCTGCTGGAATTTCCCTAGCAAGTACCGCACCAACTGCCCCATGATCTTTCCAAAAGTTAATCTGACGACTAGAAGTCACAAAAACAGATGTGTCGTAAATCAACTTAAAATGATAGCCGTCACGCTTATTGATGTAAAAGATACCCGTATCACCCACAACAAGATAGTCCACTTGAATTTCCTTCATCAATTCCATAAAGGGCTTGATTTGATCCATCATATCCTGGTGCATGAGGGCATTGGCTGCAATGGTTAATTCCTTACCAGCCTCGTGTGTCAAGCGAGCAATTTCTCGCAATTCATCATAAGTAAAAGAATGCGGAATCCGAAGTGCGTGGTCTTCTTCTCCTACATAAATGCGGTCTACTCCCGCTTCTAATAATTGCTTGACTTGTTCAATACTTTCAGCCGTTGCTGTAATAACAATTTTTCCCATAACGTTCATTATATCACAATCTTTTTGAATGTTCAGTAATTCTCGTGATTTTAATGTTCAGACTTTTCTCATTTTTTTGTAATGGAAATGTAACATTCCTGTTACAGAAAGCTAGTATTGTTATGATAACCTTAAAAGGCATAAAAGGAGACGATATGGCACTTAGAGACTATCGGCCTGATTATTACCACTATCATGAGACAATCCCGAAAGAGAAACCACAGGCCACCTACCAAACATATCAAGCAACTAATTCTGGTAAAGAACGTTTAAAAGAATTTCTCTTCTTTCTAAATATTGCTATTTTTAGTGTGATTACCGTGATTGCTGCTTATATCTATCTTTCAAATCATGTCCCTATTTTTTTAGCTTTTCTATTAGCTATTGCAACAGGACTAGTCGGATTGAAACTCGTTCAATTTCTTATTAAAAGGAAAGTATATCCATCAAAAAACAGGACTAAGATGAAAAAATCAGATTAGTCCTGTTTTTTAATTTAGGCTCTTTGCTTCAATCCACTACAGTTGACAAAGAGCTTTTTTACTCCTCTTCTAGGTTTGGTAAGTCAATCTCAATATCCTCAGTCGTGACTACATCCTCTTTTCGGACTGCTGAAGACTTTGGTAACACGGTTGCTTTTTCTTTAATAGACTCAACTAAGTCAGCTGTTGTCAGATTTTGTTCCGCAATTTTTTCCTTGATTTGTTCAAACTTTTCAAGAGATTGTGCTTTCACCAACTGCGCTTTTTCTTTACCAGATTGAACCAAGTCATCAACCGTTAGTTCACCAGATTCTAATTGGTCTTTAACCGTTTCGTATTTATCAATCGCTTGCTGACCCAAATCTTGGGCTTTTTGAATCAACTCTGCATTGATTTCGTCATGATTTTCTTGGTAATCCTTGGTAAAGTCAAGGACTTTTTTCTTAACTGCTTGACCTGTCTTTGTTGCAAGAAAGGCTGCTGCAGCTGCACCACCTGCCGCACCCAAAAGGATACTTGTGAAAATACTCGATTTTTTAACCATTTTTTGCTCCTCTCTTTCCTAAAATAGAAGATAATTTGCTAACGGCTGCTAAGGCACCTCCAGCCTTCACCGTGTGTTGACCTGCTGTACGTGCCTTGACTGTCAAATCACGGGCAGAAGTATTGAGGTCTGATACTGACTCTGATAAATCAGCAACTGCGACAAATAGTGGATCCAAAGTGGCGACTTTCCCATTCACATCCTCAACTAGTACATTCGTCTTCGCCAATAATTCATTGGTCTGGTAAAGGGTTACATTGACATCACTCGTTAAAATATTCAAACTTTTTTGCGCCTCATCGACCACATTGGATACTTTTTTTAACAAGAGGATAACATATACTGCAACAGCTGCAAGGGCTACTGCGATAATAAAAACAGATACTTCAATCAGCATAAAATTCTCCTTTTCTTAAATCTGATAATAGGGAATGTCTTTTCGACGACGATAGAAAAATAAGGTTAGTGCTAACAGCACAAATAAGGCAGAAAGCAACTGTGAAACACGTAAACCAAGGAACATCAAACTGTCCGTTCTCATCCCCTCAATAACACAACGACCGATACCGTACCACACTAGGTAAAATAGGGTAATTTCACCCTGTTTGAGGAGATTTTTTCGTCTACGTAGCAGACAAATCAGAACAAAACCAAATAAATTCCAAAGCGATTCGTATAAGAAGGTTGGCGTCCGGTAGCTTCCGTCAATATACATTTGCTGACGAATAAAGGCTGGCAGATAATCAAGATTTCCAACACTTGCTCCATAGGCCTCTTGGTTGAAAAAATTTCCCCACCGACCAATGGCTTGTGCAATCATGACAGACGGTGCAACCACATCAAGAAAATCCCAAATTTCAATGAAGCGATGGCGTGTAAAGAAGATTAGAACTAGAAATCCTGTCAACAGACCACCATAAATGGCAATACCGCCTTCCCAAATGGCAAAAATAGAAAGAAGATTGTTCTTATATAAATCCCAGGAGAAAACTACGTAATAAATTCTCGCACCAAGAATCGCAAGTGGGAAAGCTATTAAAATAAAATCTAAAATGTCATCCGGCAGAATTTTTTTGCGAGGGGCTTCCTTAGATGCAAGGAAGACCGCAAGAATTAGACCAGTAATGATACATATGGCATACCAACGAATTTCGAGCGGACCAAATTTTACTGCAACTGGATCAATCATAGACTACTCCTTATTGCTTTCAATGAGGCTACCAAGTCGTTTTTCAAATTCCTTAGTCGCATCAAAGCCCATTTGTTTGGAACGATAGTTCATCGCTGCCGCTTCAATCACAACAGAGATATTACGTCCTGTCTTAACTGGAATCCGAATCTGAGGAATCGTAATTCCTGCAATTTCAATGGAATCGCCGCTATTTCCCAAGCGATCAAAGACCTTACCTGTTTCATAATTTTCAAGGTAAATAGCAAGTTGAACCTCTGATGATTCCTTAACAGCACTGGCACCGTACAAGCTCATAATATCAATAATGCCAACACCTCTGATTTCCAGTAAGTGCCGCAAAATCTCAGCTGGTTCCCCCCAGAGAGTCACATCATCCTTGGCATATACATCTACTCGGTCATCTGCGACAATACGATGCCCACGCTTGACCAACTCAAGACCAGTCTCGCTCTTACCAATTCCAGAATCCCCTTGAATCAGAACGCCCATGCCATAGATATCCATGAGAACACCATGAACGCTGGTCCGTTTTGCAAGACGTGAATCTAAGTAGGAAGATAATTCCCCTGCTAAGCGGCTCGTAGCAGTTTGACTTTGGAAGATTGCAATCCCTTTTTCCTCCGCTGCTTGAAACATCTCCTCTGGAATCTCCAAGCCACGTGCTACAATCACCACCGGAGTTTCAGGCTGAAACATTCTCCGCAAGACTTGAAAACGGTTATGAGAAGTCATGGCCATCAAATAGGACCATTCTTTCATTCCCATAAGCTGAATACGCTCTGGCGCATAATAGTCAAAATAGCCTGTCATCTCAAGGCCTGGACGGGTAATATCAGATGTGGTAATCTCTTTTTCCAGTAGAGTTTCCGTACTATATGCGCTACTCACACGCACATTGTCTATCAAATCTTTGACAAAAACTGCCATATCATACCTCTCTTTTCTTTACAGACTATTATACCATAAGATAGGAGGAGAATACAAAAAAGGGAGTGGGACAGAAGTCGAGATTTCTAAGAAATCGACTTTCCTCACTCCTTTATTTATCGGTTCTAGCTACGGACTATGCTCTTTACCACTTATCTTTGTGAATTTTTTCAGCTTCCTTTATCTTTCGAGGACCTGTGCCATATCGTTCAGCATAGACATCTTCTTTGAAAGGAAGTAAGACAGCTGCTAGGATATAGGCTGCAATGGCTAGCAAGCCCAAGCGTCCAAATAAACAGATAAAGAAAAAGACAATCCGAGTAATGGTAAGGTCAACACGAAAGCGATCCGCTATACCTGCTAAAACACCTGTTATCAATTTATTCGTTCGTTGTTTATAAAATCCGAATAGCATGTTGCACTCCTTTTACACTAATTGGGCTGTTGACTGTCTTGATATGAAGATATAGGAGATAATCCCCTTTCTTCTCACAAAAATAGGGGCTTGGCTTCTTTTTTCGATTGACGACTAATTGGCCTGTTGAACTCTCCACCTTCCCATGTAAACCTTGCTGTTTTGGCACTTGCAGATAAACTGGTGCTTGGACGAGTTGGAGAAAGAGGTGCTGAGACATGAGATTCATTGCAGTAATACGAATATCCTGTTGTTTTTTATCCGTAGAACTATGAATGGAAATATCTTCAAAAGGAAGATAGTCTAGTCTCGCATCTGCTCTTCCCAAGTCTAAATTCAAAATGGACATCCACTGCTCTGGCAGAGATACTGTCAAGTGGCAAGGAAGATTAGAAGCAAAATGCAAGCCTTGGTTTTCAACATAAATCTGAGGTAAAAAGGCTTGGTCAGTTTGTTGAGGGTAAACAAGGTAAATCTGAACCTGATTTGACTTGTTTTTGACAAAAGAAACCTTTCCTTCTGACATACTGATAAAAAGAGATTCGATGTCTGCAAAGGCATACTCTTGCTTCAATTTAGATGAGGAAAAAATTTTCAAACGCGGGAGTGTAAAACTTAACCGTGGTTTTTCTTCCTCTACGAGAAAGTCTAGTTCTTCATCAAATTCTAAAAAGCAGGCACGCGCTTCTTCCTTGGTCAAAATCCCCTTCTCATATAATTCAATCAATCGTTTTTGCGGTTCTTGTGCCATTTTCTCACCTCGATTCTCTTATATTATACCACAGACTAAGCAAAAGAAATCAGCCCAAGGACTGATTTCTTTTACTCTCTAATTTTAGACGACCACGACATTTACTGCAACAATATTTGGTCGTATCAATACGCCGCTTTCGAGGGTAGATCTGACCACATTTCTGACAAGAATAAAGATAGAAGATTGTATCAAACGAAGCGAGCGGCGGCGCATATCGCACGCCATCCACCGCCTGCAACAATTCCTTGAAATCCCTATCCCTATGTCGATAGCCTTTTTTCTCGAAATACAGATGATAATGGCAGAGTTCATGGCGGACAATCTTGCGAAAAATCTTAGAATCTGCTTCATAATAGCGGGGATTGAAATCCAAATGCCCATCTCTTGGAAAAAAGCGACCTCCTGTTGTTTTCAAACGGCGATTCCAATGGGCTTCATGGCGAAATTCTTTTCCAAAATCCTCACGTGACACCTGCTGAACATACTCAGTGAGATTCATGAGGTGGCACCAAGCTGAGATTGACTTTTTCACGAACCGTGTCCAATTTGTAGACCCAAACCGTTACCAAATCTCCAACCGAAACAACTTGACTCGGATGTTTAATAAAGTTTTTGCTCATATTTGAAATGTGAATCAGGCCATCTTCATGAATACCAATGTCAATAAAGGCGCCAAAGTCAACTACATTACGAACCACACCTTCTAACTTCTGTCCGATTTCTAAGTCTTTAAAGTCCAGAACATCTTGGCGCAATACAGGTGCTGCAAAATCATCGCGTAAATCTCGGCCTGGTTTGAGTAAGTCTGCTAGAATATCCTTTAAGGTTTCCCTACCCAGACCCAATTCTTCTGCCATTTCTCCTAGCTGCACCGCTTTTAATTTCTCCTGCGCGGCTTCATCTAATTGCTCAATCTCTAGCAAATCAAAGAGCTTTTGAACCGCTGGATAGGATTCTGGATGCACTCCTGTATTATCCAAGAAATTACTCGCCTCAGGAATTCGTAAGAAACCTGCCGCCTGCTCAAAGGCCTTTTCTCCCAAACGTGGAACCTTCTTGAGCTCTGTTCGAGAGGTCAACGCTCCATGTTCTTCCCTATATTTAACAATATTTTCAGAAATCGTCTTATTGAGACCGGCTACGTGAGCTAGGAGGGCAGGACTTGCAGTATTGATATTGACACCGACTTGGTTAACCACCGTATCTACAATAAAATCAAGGCTCTCAGATAATTTTTTCTGGTTGACATCGTGCTGGTATTGGCCCACACCAATTGATTTGGGATCGATTTTAACCAACTCTGCAAGTGGATCTTGCAAGCGACGGGCAATCGAGATAGCTGAGCGTTTTTCAACCGTCAAATCAGGAAATTCATGCCGTGCCAATTCAGAAGCAGAATAAACCGAAGCCCCGCTTTCATTGACAATCACATAGCGGACATCTGGAAAATCTTGGAGCACTTTTGCCACAAAACTCTCAGATTCACGACTAGCAGTTCCATTTCCAATGGCAATGATTTCAATACCATATTGGCTAATCAGGCCTGCGAGTTCTTCTTTTGCTTGTGCAATCTGTGCTTGCGAAGCTGGCTTCACAGGATGAATGACCTGTGTTGTCAAGAGTTTTCCAGTCTGATCCACCACTGCTAACTTGGCACCTGTACGAAAGGCTGGGTCAAAGCCCAATACCATTTTGCCTTTTAATGGTGGCATCAATAGAAGATTGCGAAGGTTCTCTGAGAAGAGGACAATCGCTCCTTCTTCAGCAGTTTCAGTCAATTCCGTCCGAATGCGGCGCTCCATAGCTGGTAAGATTTTCTTTTTAACTGCTTGGCTAATTGCTTCTGTAATGTAGCTATTTTTCTCAGGAAAACGAACTTCAAAGAAGCGCAGAATTTTCTCAAGATTATGCTCAAAGGAAATCTTCAAAGCACCCAATTTTTCACCACGATTGAGGGCTAAGGTACGGTAACCTTGCATATTCGCAACTGTTTCAGAAAACTCGTAATACATCTGAAAGACTTGCTTTTCATCCGCTTCTTGATCTTTTAATTGCGATTGTAAAATAGAATGATGCAAGACTTCGTGATAGGTCCAAGCTCGTAATTTCACATCTTCTGAAATAGCCTCCACTAAAATATCCACCGCACCAGCTAGACAGGCCGTTACTGTTTCAAATCCTTCGCAGATAAAAGTTTCTGCTTGTGTTTCCAAGTCAGCAACATTTTGCAAAATAAGGCGTGCCAGTGGAAAGAGACCTGCTTCTCGTGCAATGGTTGCCTTGGTTCTGCGTTTTTCCTTGTATGGCAGATAGAGCTCTTCGACATCCGCTAATTTGTCTGCTTCTTCAATGGCCTGACGTAATGCATCTGTCAATTTACCTTGCTCTTTAATCTTAGCCAAAACAGTGGCTTTTCGTTCCGCTAGAGCTGTTAAGGATTTATCCAAATCGATAATCGACTTAATCACAACCTCATCCAAATTCCCTGTCATTTCCTTACGATAACGAGCGATAAAGGGAATGGTATTGCCCTCTGTTGTCAAAGTTAAAACTGTTTCAATTTGCTTTATGTTGACACCCAAATCCTGGGCGATTTTCAAATATTTTTCTTCCATAAGATGTATTATATCATGGATTTCGGAAAGAAAAAAGAGCGTGGGACAGAAGTCATAAGAGAAAATGATACTTTTGTATTCTAGCCTTCAACTACTCCTACAAGGGGAATTCATTTGCTTCTGCGATGAAAAAAGAGGCTGAGCTATTGCCCAACCTCTGTGTCCTTCCTTGTCTGACCTTATCGTGTAAAATCAATTCTCTGAGCTAGACGGTCAATGACCAGAGAACCCACAATAAGGGAAGCAAATTCTCCCACCGCAGTTGTAAACCATGTTGCTAAGAAAGGTGTGCTTGCTAGAAAATACAATTCAAGAGCAATGGTAAACATGGATAAAGAAAAGAAAATTGAAAAGTAGAAGAAAGCCTTATTGATAATACCATTAAAAAGATAGTCTTTTTGGTATTTTTTAAAGAAATAAACTCCCAGAGCTACAAAGATAAGGGTCGATCCTCCGCCGACAAAAACATCAATCACTCCGAAACCAATAAAATTAGAAATCATACAGCCAATCGTAACAGCAATGAGGTATTTACGATTATAAAAGGCTAGAAAATTTAGCATTTCCGACAAACGGAACTGATAGGCCCCGTAGGAAATCGCATTGAGGGGAGGCGTTACTGTTAACACCACGTAAATCGCCGCAACCAAGGCAATGTGTGCCATGTCACGGACTGTCCATTTTGTTTGATTCATATAACTCTCCTTTGGCGGCTAAACCGCGTGTAATATGCTTGGCTAAAGGAAGGAAGTGCCAAGGGTTGTGTAAGATGTGAAGCCGTGGAAAAACCGAATAAAAAATAGGGGATTGGCCGACGAATCCGTGATTCGAGGACAAGACATCTTTTTTCCGAGGTTTTAGGCTGAACTCAGTTCAGTAAGATGAGAGAGCGTTGAAAAGTCTCAGCAAAATTAGGACGGTGAGTGCTGGTTCGATGAACCTAACGAAAACGGATTCCTAAAGGGAGCCAAATCTGTAGGCAGCTAAAGCCGCAACACCATTGTCTCTATTTTTTGCAAGACTTTTAGCACGAACTCGATTCACAAGATGTGAGGTCCTTAGAACCTGTATTCACAGCTCAGTAACTCTATTCAGGGCTTATTTTTCGCTATTCATCGTCACTTTTTTCCGAAACACAGTCAGTATTCCTTCAAAAAAACACCTCGATTATCGTAAAATAAACTTCCAATTAGAATGACTTCGATTATGAATACAGGTTCTTAAAAAACGAATGTACTCAGGAGCATCCCTTGTTTCGATCAAGGTCTTCTCATTTTCACAACGTTTCTAGTATAGCATAATCAAGGATAATATGGTAGACTTAGAGTATGAAAAAATATATAAAAGCATTTTTTGAAAATGAAATTCTAGCCTATTTGTTTTTTGGAGTAGCTACTACTCTTGTCTATATTCTTACGAGGACTAGTCTTTTCTTTCTAATTCCTCAAACTCTCCTTGTTGTCTTTATTGCCAACTGTGTCGCCATTTTATTTGCCTTTATTACAAATGACCAAATTGTCTTTCGGCAAAAATGGAACGGCTGGCCAGCACGGCTCGTCAAATTTATCTCTGCACGCCTTACGACCTTATTGCTGGACATGGTCTTGGCCTACCTTCTAGTAGATGCCTTTCCACATTTAATTGGTCAATTCGTTCACCAAGAATCTGCACGTATCAATGCTATTGCCACTCTTATCTCACAGGTTCTCGTCATTGTTCTAAATTATATCTTGAGTAAGGTATTTGTCTTTCAGAATACGAAAAAAAGCTCCTAAGTTAGGAGTTTTAGACTGAAGACAAACTAGTCGAGAGCCTGGTTTGTCTTTTTGTTTTCTGTGTTATTTTTGAAAAAAATAGTCTAGAAGAGTGGTTTAGGGCAAAATAAAAAGGCCTTCCCGCCATCATTTTGAC